>CALPVM020000025.1 GCA_943327015.2 Akkermansia muciniphila | reverse complement strand
CCGTGTTTGCAGAAGGCGCACGCGGCCATTTGGGTAAGCAGTTGATTGCCAAGTTCAAACTCGACGAAGGCAAAGACCCGCAAACCTACGGCATCGGCATCAAGGAAGTGTGGGAAATTGACCCCGCCCGCCATCAACCCGGCTTTGCTATGCACAGCGCAGGCTGGCCGATGGACGATTCCACCTATGGCGGTGCATTTTTGTACCACATGGAAGGCAACAAAATCACTTTAGGCTTTGTGACTGGCCTGGACTACAGCAACCCCTACCTCAGCCCGTTTGAAGAATTCCAGCGCTGGAAAACCCATCCAAACATCCGCTGGTACTTTGAAGGTCAAGACCAAGGTCTCAAACCCGCCAAACGTCTGGGCTACGGCGCACGCGCCATCACTGCCGGTGGTTTAATGTCATTGCCCAAGACTATTTTCCCCGGCGGCGCTTTGGTTGGTTGTGATGCCGGTTACCTGAATGTGAGCCGTATCAAAGGCAGCCATGCTGCCATTAAAACCGGCATGTTGGCTGCAGAAGCTGCATTTGACGCCATCGTAGCGGGCCGCCAGCACGACGAGCTTACCGCCTACCCTGAAGCGTTTGAAGCCAGCTGGTTGTTTACCGAGCTGAACAAAGCGCGTAACTTCAAGGCTTGGTTCAAAAAGGGCTTGACCGTTGCTACCGTGATGAACGGTATTGAGCAGTTTGTACTGCGTGGCCATATTCCGTGGACGCTGCACCGTGACAAACCCGACCATATGTACCTCAAGCCTGCTGCAGAATGCAAGCCGATTGTGTACCCCAAACCCGACGGCAAGCTCACCTTCGACCGCTTGAGCAGTGTGTTTATTAGTAACACCAACCACGAAGAGCATCAACCTGCGCACTTAACGCTCAAAGACGCTTCCGTGCCCGTTAACATCAACCTGGCCAAATTTGCGGGGCCTGAGTCCCGTTACTGCCCGGCCGGGGTGTATGAATACGTTAAAAATGCAGACAACACCGACCGACTGCAAATTAACGCGCAAAATTGTGTGCATTGCAAAACCTGCGATATTAAGGATCCCACTCAAAACATCGTTTGGGTAACGCCCGAAGGCGGTGGTGGTCCCAACTACGCCGGTATGTAAAGTTACAATAGCATTTGGTCAGGAGAGAGTTTTTAATTAAACCGCCGAAGGCGCAAGACGGCTGACAACAGCCCTCTGAACGCTCAGGCAAAAGGACTGACCAGCGTCAATGCGCCCTGCCCGGCACTTTGGCGTTTCCCCACTGGAGAGAGGTTGCTTGCATCAAAACAACAGCAACCCACCGAAGGAGCAACCCGCAACCAGCATTGCTGTTTGTTGCGGCGAATCTCTCAGGTAAAGCGGACAGCGGGGGCAAACATGGCATGCGCTGCATTACCAGCGTATTCTTTTGATATGCCCCTCCAGGAGACCGCTGTGCCATCTTCACCTTTTGAATCACTGTTAATTACCCCATTGCACGCCTTGCACATTGAGTTAGGTGCGCGCATGGTGCCGTTTGCCGGCTACTCCATGCCAGTGCAATACCCTATGGGCTTGATGGCAGAACACCAGCACACCCGTTTATCTGCCGGCTTGTTTGACGTGTCTCACATGGGTCAGCTGCGCTTGGTGGGGGCCGATGCAGCAGCCGCATTCGAGAGCCTGATGCCGGTGGATGTGATGGGTTTACCGGTTGGCAAACAACGCTACGGACTGCTACTCAATGACGATGGTGGCATCGTGGACGATTTAATGTTTTTTAACCGGGGCGATGACATATTTGTTATCGTCAACGGCGCCTGCAAAGTGGCCGATATTGCCCTCATGCAAGCCAAAATTGGCAGTCGCTGCCAAGTGATTCCCATGCCTGAGATGGCTTTATTGGCATTGCAAGGCCCCAAAGCGGTAGACGCACTGGCACGTTTAGCGCCGGGCGTAGAAAAACTGGTTTTTATGACCGGTGGTACCTTTACCGTTCAAACCGACACCCAAAAATTTGACGTATTTTTAACCCGCAGCGGCTACACCGGCGAAGACGGTTTTGAAATCTCAGTCCATTCCTCGCAAGCAGAAGCTTTGGCGCGCGCCTTGTTAGCTCAGCCCGAGGTCAAACCCATTGGTTTGGGCGCCCGTAACTCCCTACGCCTTGAAGCGGGCTTGTGCCTGCACGGTAACGATATTGACGCCACCACCAACCCAGTAGAAGCCAACCTGCTGTGGGCCATGCAAAAAGTGCGTCGCACCGGCGGAGCACGCGAAGGCGGTTTTCCAGGTGCACACAAAATTTTGGCGGCATTGGCGCAAATTGACAATCCACCTGAGGGCAGCAAAAAAAGGGTAGGCTTGGTAGCGCTGGAACGTATTCCAGTGCGCGAGCACACCCTGCTACAAGACGAACAGGGCAACACAGTGGGAGAAGTCACTAGTGGACTTCTAAGTCCCACTGTGGACAAACCGATTGTCATGGCCTATGTAAAAACCAGTGTTGCGGACATTGGCACCAAGGTCAACGCCGTTGTTCGCGGCAAACTCGTACCCATGGAGGTGTGCCCCACCCCATTTATTCCGCCACGCTATTTCCGTGGCTAATTCATTATTTATTCACACCTTGGTTAAACCGGAGAACCCATGACCATTAAATACACCCCCGACCACGAATGGATTAGCTACGAAGGTGGCTCCCCGCAAGTAGATGCTATCGTTACTGTGGGCATTACCCACCATGCGCAAGATGCTTTGGGCGATGTGGTTTTTGTCGATCTACCCTCTGTCGGCACCATATTGCACGCCAAAGAAATTGCCGGTGTTGTGGAGTCCGTCAAAGCGGCAGCCGACGTTTACATGCCGATTGAAGGCGAGATTCTGGAAGTTAACGAAGCACTACGTGCCGACCCTGCGCTGGCCAACTCCGACCCCACAGGCGCGGGATGGTTTTTCAAAGTACGTCTCATCAACCCTGCTGAGCTGGACGGTTTAATGAACGAAACCAGCTACGACAGCTTCTGCGCCAACGCCTGATTTTTACTTTAAGAGACTGCCATGCCTACCACCCACCCAAGCCTGATTGAACTGGAAAATTCCAGCGAATTTATTGCACGCCACATCGGCATCAGCCCCGATGACGCACAAAAAATGCTCAAAGTGGTGGGGGCAGAGTCAAGACAAGCATTGATCGATGGCATCGTACCAAGCTCCATTGCGCGCACCACACCAATGGACATCCCTGCTGCCATTTCAGAGGCGGCCGCTTTGGCAGAACTCAAAGCTCTGGCATCCAAAAATCAGATACTCAAAAGCTTTATCGGACAAGGCTACTATGGTACCCATACTCCTGGTGTTATTTTGCGCAATATCCTAGAAAACCCTGCTTGGTACACCGCCTACACGCCCTATCAGGCCGAAATTTCACAGGGACGCATGGAAGCACTGGTTAACTTCCAGACCATGGTCTGCGACCTGACCGGCATGCCGATTGCCAACGCTTCCATGCTGGATGAAGCCACGGCAGCTGCCGAGGCTATGACACTAGCCAAACGCTCAGTCAAAGCCAAGGGCAACACACTGCTGGTGGGGGGCGATATGCACCCGCAAACACTCGAAGTGATTTGCACCCGTGCCGAACCCTTAGGGCTAACAGTCAAACAAATCCATAGCCCGCAAGAGTGGCTCCAAGCACTGCAACAAGACGACTATTTTGCTGCTATTAACCAATACCCTGGCAGCACCGGCTGGTTGGTGGACTGGAGCAGTGACGCTGAACAAATTCACGCCAAGGGCGCGGCCTTGATTCTGGCAGCGGACCTGCTGGCACTGACCCTGCTTAAAAGCCCCGGCGAAATGGGTGCAGACATTGTTGTTGGCACTACTCAGCGCTTTGGCATGCCTATGGGCGCAGGTGGCCCGCATGCCGCATACATGGCGTGCCGCGACGCCTACAAACGCTCCATGCCCGGCAGGTTGGTGGGCGTCAGTGTCGATGCACACGGCAACCCGGCATACCGTTTGGCTTTGCAAACGCGTGAGCAACACATTCGACGCGAAAAAGCCACCTCCAATATTTGTACCGCTCAAGTACTGCCTGCAGTGGTAGCAAGCATGTACGCGGTGTACCACGGTCCGCAAGGTTTACAACGCATTGCACAGCGTATTGCCGGCTACACCGCCATTTTGTCCAAAGGCCTTGCCGAACTCGGTCGCGCGCCGTTATGGGACACTGCTTTTGACACCATTGTGGTGGATATGGGCAACGCTGATGCTGCCAACGCCCTTCACCAGCAAGCTATTAACCTAGGATTTAACCTGCGCCGCTTCAGTCATGAGCGCACAAGCTGGGTTGGCATTAGCTTGGATGAAACCATCACCCGCAGCGATGTGCAGCTTTTGTGGTCGCTGTTTGCACACGGTAAATCTGCACCTGACTTTGCCACCTTTGAACAAGCGTTTACTCCGCTTATTCCCCAAGAGCTACAGCGCACCAGCAGCTATCTCACCCACCCGGTATTTAACACCCACCATTCCGAAACCAGCATGCTGCGCTACATCCGCATGCTAAGCGACAAAGACCTGGCGCTCGACCGCAGCATGATTCCGCTCGGCAGTTGCACCATGAAGCTGAACGCCACCAGCGAGATGATTCCGATTACCTGGCCAGAGTTTGCCAATATTCACCCATTCGCACCCGCCGACCAGTTACAGGGTTACGCCCAACTAGACCAGCAACTGCGCGACTGGCTGTGCCAAGCCACTGGCTACAAAGGCATAAGCCTGCAACCCAACGCCGGCAGTCAAGGCGAATACGCCGGGCTGTTGGTTATCCAAGCCTACCACCGCTCCCGCGGGGAAGGACACCGCAACATTTGCCTGATTCCCAGCAGTGCGCATGGTACTAACCCGGCTAGTGCCCAAATGGTTGGCATGACCGTGGTAGTCACCAAATGCGACGACAACGGTAACGTGGACATGGCCGACCTTCAAGCCAAATGCGAACAGCACAGCGCTAATCTGGCCGCTGTGATGATTACCTACCCCAGCACCCACGGCGTGTTTGAAACCTCGGTCAAAGAACTGTGCGCCTTGGTGCATCAGCATGGTGGGCGGGTGTATGTGGATGGCGCCAACATGAATGCGCTGGTCGGCACCGCTGCTCCCGGCGAATTTGGCGGCGACGTCAGCCACCTCAACCTGCACAAAACATTCTGCATTCCACACGGCGGCGGCGGCCCCGGTGTGGGCCCGGTCTGCGTGGTAGAAGACTTGGTACCATTTTTGCCCGGTCATGCAACCGGCGGTATCGCCTGCAACGGCGTAGGCGCAATTTCGGCAGCGCCATTGGGCAATGCTGCTGTGTTACCGATTAGCTGGATGTACTGCCGCATGATGGGCCCGGACGGCTTGCTACAAGCCACCCAAACCGCGATATTGTCAGCCAACTACGTTAGTGCCCGCCTGCGCCAGCACTACCCCACCCTGTATGCCAGTGCCAATGGTCATGTGGCGCACGAGTGCATATTGGACTTGCGCCACTTCAAAGACACCTGTGGCGTCATGGCTGAAGACGTTGCCAAGCGCTTGATGGACTACGGCTTTCATGCTCCCACATTGTCGTTTCCGGTACCCAACACTCTGATGGTAGAGCCCACCGAAAGCGAGTCATTGGACGAGCTAGACCGCTTTGTCGATGCCATGATTGCTATCCGCGCCGAGATTGCCCAGATTGAATCGGGCGCGTGGCCGCAAGACAACAACCCACTCAAACATGCGCCCCATACGGCAGCCAGCATGATGGCATCTGATTGGATCCGTCCGTACTCGCGCGAGACCGGTGCTTTTCCAGTAGCTAGCTTGAAGGCTGGCAAATACTGGCCAACCGTCGGCAGGGTGGACAATGTTTATGGAGACCGTAATTTATTTTGCAGTTGCGTGCCGGTGTCAGCGTATAGTTGACACAACTAAGGAGAACTGCAATGGCCGTATCTGTTTTTGACCTTTTCAAAATCGGCATCGGCCCCAGCAGCTCCCACACCGTGGGCCCGATGCGAGCGGCCAAGCTTTTTGCCACTCGGCTGCAACAATCTGGCCTCCTGCCCACTACGCACCGCGTTATTTGCCGTCTTTACGGCTCATTAGGTGCAACCGGCAAAGGGCACGCCAGTGACATTGCCGTACTGCTGGGCTTAAGTGGCCATGCACCTGACAGCATTGACATTGATGCCGTAGCGCACATTGTCAGCACTATTCGCACCCAAAAGCAGCTCCAACTCTTTGGCAAACACACCATTGCATTTATAGAACGTGACGACCTGCACTTTTTGCGGTCTGAGCGCTTACCTTTCCATAGCAATGGCATGCGATTTAGTGCCCATAACACCCAAGGGCAGGAGATAGAAAGCCGCACCTACTACTCGGTTGGCGGCGGCTTTGTGGTCAGTGAAGATGTGGCTGCGGATGGCTCCAAGCAAAAAATCATTGCACCAGACAGCACCGCTTTACCCATCCCCTTTCATAGCGCAGACCAATTATTGCAACTCTGCCACAACCAAGGATTGAGCATTGCCCAGTTAATGCGTCGCAATGAACAACATTGGCGCTCTGACGCAGACATTGACACTGGATTACTCAACATCTGGCACACCATGCAAGCGTGCGTACAGCGTGGTTGCCAAACACCCGGGGTACTTCCCGGCCCCTTTAAAGTAAAACGGCGTGCGCCTGAATGGTATGAAGCACTTAACCGCACCTCAAACCCTGAGTCACAAGATCCGCTACAGGTCATGGACTGGGTTAATTTATTTGCTTTGGCCGTTAACGAAGAAAATGCCGCCGGCGGACGTGTAGTTACCGCCCCCACCAACGGAGCTGCAGGCATTATTCCTGCAGTTTTGCACTACTACAGCCGCTTTGTGTCTGGCGCCACAAGCAACGGCGTTATTGATTTTCTACTCACTGCAGGAGCCATCGGCATTCTGTACAAAGAAAACGCATCCATTAGCGGTGCAGAAGTTGGCTGTCAGGGTGAAGTCGGCGTGGCCTGTTCTATGGCGGCAGGTGCACTGTGCGCGGTTATGGGCGGCAGTCCGGCTCAAGTTGAGAACGCTGCTGAAATCGGCATGGAACACCATCTAGGCCTTACCTGCGACCCCGTAGGTGGCTTGGTACAAATTCCGTGTATTGAACGTAACGCGATTGCTGCTGTCAAAGCCATCAACGCCGCACGTATGGCGCTACGCGGCAATGGCAGCCATTATGTGAGCTTGGACAAAGTCATTAAAACCATGCGCGAGACCGGCGCAGACATGAAAATCAAATACAAAGAAACCGCACGTGGTGGGCTAGCAGTAAATATTATCGAGTGCTAGCCATAGAGAAGCTCAAGCCTGCAACCCTGCCAAACCAGCAATCGCCAAAGCATAGCCATTGACACCAAAGCCCGCCATGACAGCCTTGGCTGCTGGCGAAATATAAGAATGGTGACGAAACGCTTCACGCGCATGCACATTACTGATGTGCAACTCAACCAAAGGTATGCCCGTGCCTTTAATGGCGTCGTGCAAGGCAATACTGGTATGCGTGTAGGCTCCGGCGTTCAAGATAACGCCGGCCAAACTACCGCTGGCATAGGCGCGACCCGCTTCGTGCAGCCAGTCTACCAACACGCCCTCGTGGTTGCTCTGCCTAAAATCCAGAGCAAAACCATGGGTGGCACAAGCCTGCTGGCACAACACCTCTACGTCGGCCAGTGTTTTGTCGCCATAAACCTGAGGCTCACGGGTGCCCAACAAGTTTAAATTGGGGCCATTCAGAATAAGTGCGGTTTTCATAGCCATACCATTTTCAAACTTGTGCAGCAATCGGTGCCAAGGCAGGCTGCACATCGCCACACTGCGCCCGGTGGCGTAGCGCATGGTCCATCACCACCAGCGCCAGCATAGCCTCAGCAATGGGGGTGGCGCGAATGCCTACACAGGGGTCATGCCGGCCTTTGGTTATAACTTGGGTTGAATTACCAGCTACGTCAATCGAAGCACGCGGCGAAATAATCGAGCTGGTTGGCTTAATGGCGATGCTTACTTCCAAGTCTTGCCCGGTACTGATGCCGCCCAACACGCCCCCCGCATTATTCGTTAAAAAACCCTGCGGACTGAGCGAATCGCCATGGGTGGTGCCACGCTGAGCCACACTGGCAAAACCAGCGCCAATCTCCACACCCTTAACCGCATTGATGCCCATCATAGCGTAGGCAATATCGGCGTCCATTTTGTCAAACAAAGGCTCACCCAAACCCACCGGCACGTTGGACGCATTGATGCGAATCCGCGCACCACAAGAGTCGCCGGCCTTGCGCAGCGCATCCATATAATCTTCTAAGGCAGTCACATCTTGCACCGGAGCAAAAAACGGATTGTTGGGAACATGGCTCCATGCTTCAAACGGAATGGCCACCTCGCCGATTTGCGTCATGCAACCACGAAACTCAGTGCCAAACTGCTGCTTCAACCATTTTTTGGCTACCGCACCAGCGGCCACCATCGGAGCGGTGAGGCGTGCCGATGACCTGCCACCACCACGCGGATCTCGCAAACCGTATTTTTGAAAATAGGTGTAATCCGCATGGCCTGGACGGAAGGTTTCCAGAATATTGCCGTAATCTTTGCTGCGCTGGTCGGTGTTTTGAATCAGCAACGCAATCGGGGTGCCCGTAGTTTTACCCTGGTACACACCACTTAAAATTTGTACCGCATCGGGCTCGTTACGCTGGGTTACAAACTTAGATGTGCCAGGTCGCCGCCGATCCAAGTCACCTTGAATATCTGCCTCGCACAAATCCAAACCCGGTGGGCAACCATCAATCACGCAGCCAATGGCTGGTCCGTGCGACTCACCAAAATTGGTGACCGCAAATAAATGTCCAAATGTGTTTCCGCTCATAGCGTCTGATTATCCCAGAGCTGCACGCATTATTCAGCCGCTTGCGCTGCCGCAACAGGCTCTTTTCCTTCCGGCCAATCACGAATATAGGCTTTAAGCATCTGGTTTTCAAAATTCTGGCTATCTACCACCGCGCGCGCCACGTCATAAAAGCTAATTACCCCCATCAGCATTTTCTGGTCCATCACCGGCATGTAACGGGTATGGCGGTCCAGCATCATGCGGCGCACTTCATCCATTTCGGTTTCCATGGTGCAAGTAACGGGGTGATCGTCCATGGCAGTGCGCACAATCGTGTTACCAATCACGCCGCCATTTTTGGCTAAGCGTTGAATCACCTCGCGAAAGGTCAGCATTCCAACCAAATCACCATGCTCCATAATCACCAACGAACCAATATCGTTTTCGGCCATTACTTCAATGCCGCGCTGCAAACTTTCTTCAGGATGCATTGTGTAAAGCGTGTTGCCTTTTACACGCAAAATATCACTGACTTTCATGCTGTTTCCCCATAACTTTTGAGTTAGTACTAAGCCCTGAATATAGCAGGCTCAAGGATTGGCACCATCCGGCAACGCAGACTGCAACGTCATTGTCCTAAAGTGGGCAGTTTGCCATATCTTTTCTGTCACAGCGTGGTCTGCAAGCAACAACCGCTCGACCAAGGGCTGCACAGTAACCGCCTCTGGCTCCACCAACATCACGTACCTGGACTCAGTTTCATCGGCCTTATTTTCCTGCAACAACCCCAACCAATCCAAGGCCTGTAAAGCCTGCAATACCGTCTGCAAACGTGCATTGTCTACATGCAAAATAGTGCTTAACTGGCTGGAACTCAATCCTTTGCCTTCTTGAGACCTAACCACAGCCAATTGTGACAACACTTCCAGCGCCAATTGAAATTGCCAGCCTACACCCATTTTGCGGTGGGATGCACCAGCCAGTAAACCGGGTAAATATGCAGTTAAAGTAGCACCCAATAGCACAATTACCCACGCCACATAAATCCAAACCAACAGAATCGGCACCGTAGCAAACGCGCCATACACTAGTGAATAGGTAGGAACTTTACTAAGATACAAAGTAAGCGCTTTTTTGGCCAACTCTATACCGCATGCCACCAACAAGCCACCAATCCACGCATGTCCCCAACGGACAAACGTGTTCGGAATATAGCGAAACATCACCGCCATGCTGGAAGACAAAAGCACAATCTGCAGGCTATACAACACCACACTCACGGCGCCAGGCATATCGCTTACCCACCCCTTTGACGCTGAGACCGCATAGGAGGTAAGCATCAAACTGGCTCCCAATACGATGGGGCCCAGCGTAATGGCGGCCCAGTACATGGCCATTCTGTGCGCCAACCGCCTTTGTGTGCGTACCCGCCATATACGATTTAGGGTTCGGTCAATGGTAAAAATAAGCGTAAATGCCGTGGCCATAAACACTGCAAAACCAGCAACCCCCAATTTACTGGCCTTGTCTGAAAACTGGTCTATGTACCACATCACCTGGCGCGCAATATCCACCGGCACCAAACTCTGCACCAACCACTTCTGCAACACATCGTGCAGCTTGTTAAAAACCGGAAAAGCAGTAAACACAGCCAGCGCCACCGTAATCAATGGAACCAAAGCAATAATAGTTGTAAATGTAAGACTACTGGCAGTTACTCCAAGCCGATCCTCCCTAAAACGCTCGCGCAATGTATGCATTGCGTCCCGCCAAGGTACGCGTGCGACCTCTTGTAACCACGATTTAAATTTTTGAAACGACTGCATACCGCTATGATGCCACCTTCATGAACACACAAATTAATCTTGTCCCCCTAACCCGATGGCTGGCCGTTGGCAGCGTGCTCGGCCTTATTGTTTTGAGCCTGTGTTGGGAGCTTTTTTTGGCGCCCCTAAGGCCCGGAGGGTCTTGGCTGGCGCTCAAAGCTCTGCCGCTGTGTTTTCCGCTGGCGGGTTTACTTAAAAACCGGATGTACACCTACCGCTGGGTGAGCCTGATGGTTTGGCTATATTTTACCGAAGGTGTGGTGCGCGCCTACAGCGACCGCGCTCCCAGCAACTACTTCGCCATGCTAGAGGTATTGTTGTGCCTAACGCTCTTTACCGCTTGCGCTATGCACGTGAAATTACGTTTTCGTAACGCAAAACTCGCATAAATGTCCTTGCCATTACTCGCCAAACTGCGCCAGATTGTGGGTGAAACCCATGTGCTTAAAGAGGGCGACCTGAGCCATTGGGAGCTAGATTGGCGCCGACGCGAGCGCGGCAAAGCCTTGGCTGTGGTTCGTCCCGCCAACACCGCTGAAGTTGCAGCGGTAGTCAAGGCCTGCGCTATGGCAGAGGTGAGCATCGTGCCGCAAGGGGGCAATACTGGCATGGTTGTAGGATCTACGCCAGACGCCAGTGGCACCCAAATTGTGCTCAGCCTGCAACGCATGCAAGTGTTACGCCAGTTGGATGCCGCCAACATGACCATCACCTTGGATGCCGGCTGTATTTTGCAAAACGTGCAATTGGCTTGCCAACAGGCCGGTTTTTTGTTTCCGCTGCGCATGGCATCAGAAGGCAGTTGCACCATTGGTGGCAATCTGGCAACCAACGCAGGCGGCACCCAAGTGCTTCGCTACGGCAATACCCGCGAGTTGTGTTTAGGATTAGAGGTTGTAACGCCCCAAGGCGACATCTGGGACGGTTTAACCGGCTTACGCAAAGACAATACCGGCTACGACCTTCGCCATTTACTCATTGGCTCCGAGGGAACATTGGGAATTATTACCGCCGCTGTCATGCGCTTATACCCATTACCTACCGTCCAGCTTACCGCCATGGCAGCAGTACCGTCGCTGAAGGCGGCTGTTGCCCTGCTGGGGCTGGCGCACCAACACTTAACTGCGGGGCTTACCGGTTTTGAGGTCATGAACCAGTTCGCCCTGAGCCTTGTCGTCAAACACTTTGCGCAAGTCCATGTGCCTTTTACGGCATCTCCCTACTGCGTAGTTCTTGAAAACTCGGACCACGAATCAGACGCGCACGCGATTAGCCGCTTTGAATCTCTGATGCAAACCGCCATCAACCAAGGCTTGGTTAACGATGCAGTCATTGCGCAAAACATCACGCAAGCACGCTCACTATGGCATGTACGTGAATCTATTCCACTAGCGCAAGCCGTAGAGGGGTTGAACATCAAACACGACATATCAATTGCCGTATCGCGTATTCCTGACTTTGTACACCACACGCAAGCCTTGCTTGAAAAACACCACCCCGGAGTGCGCCTGGTCAATTACGGCCATTTGGGCGATGGTAATCTGCACTTTAATGTGCAAGCCCCTGAACACGAGAATGCCGCAGATTTTTTAACCGAGCGCGAAGCCGACATCAACACCTTGGTGTACGACGCGGTTGCACAGTTCAACGGCTCTATTTCAGCCGAACACGGCATAGGCAGCTTAAAACGTGGCAAATTGGCACACTACAAACCCGCCACAGCGCTGAGCATGATGCACGCCATTAAACACGCGCTTGACCCGCTTGGCACCATGAACCCGCGCCGGGTTTTATAAAACTGGCTAAAGTGCCGCTACACGCTTTCCAACCGGTCTGCCAGTTTTTCTAAAGACTGTAAACCCACCACCTCGGAGTCAAACTCTGCAAGTTTGACCACATCGGTAAAGCGGGTGTGCGCATTGGCACGTTCAGCGTAATAGGCACATAAAGACCGGTGTAATGCGGCCAACGCATTCTGCCCGCTTTGCACCAGATGGTTTTGGGTCTCGAGCACCTGCGCCGAGCCCGGCTCGGCCCACGCTGGCCAGGCACGGTTCACAATCACCTTCTTCAGATGGTAACCCGCCGTCGACAACTCATCATGAAAAGCCTCACCCTCCATAATTTTGGCTTGGTCAAAACTCGATACCAGCACAAACGCAGTACTTGAATCCAGCAACAACTGCTGCGCCTTTAGGTTGGTTTCCCGGATGTTAGGAGCAATAGCATCAATCGCTGTAAAAAAGCCGTTAAAGGTAGCCACGAATTCTGAGCCGGTGACAAAATTCAACGTACGCAGCAAAAGTTTTACGCTCATCTTCCAAGCAGCAGAGGCCAATTCAAAGCCCTTGGTGCGCCCCATAAACATGCTCACAATCGTGCTGTCAAACACCGCATTCAATTTTTGTGGCGCCTGCAAAAAATCCACGGCATGCGCTGCAGGGGGCGTATCCAGAATAACCAGATCGTACAACCCGCTCTCGCTAGCTTCAACCAACTTAGCCAACGATGTGAATTCTTGCGAACCCGACAAGGTAGTCGACAATTGCTGGTACAAGGCATTGCCAAACAACGCATCCACGGTAGCCTGCTGCGGTGCATAGCGCCGGATGTAATCATCAAATATTTTGGTCTGGTCAATCATGCCCGCATGCAACACGCCTGCATACGATTGGCCGGGCACACGCGCTTCGTCTGCCCCCTGGTCTATGCCCAAGGTTGTTGCCAATCTGCGTGCCGGGTCAATGGTTAACACCAATACACGTTTTCCCATGCGTGCAGCCAACACACCCAAAGCTGCTGACAAAGTGGTTTTACCCACGCCACCGCTGCCAGTGCACACAATCACCCGGTGGTTTTGCAACAAGTCTTTCATGCCGCACTCCCTTGGCATACCACCAGCGCATCCGCCAAACGCTCCAGCATGGTGTTGACATGCACCAAGGGCACCATGGGCAAGGTACTCACACGCCCACCACCACTTTGCGCCAACCGTTCCAGACTACTGATTTGGCGCTCTCGAATGCGCTGCATCTGCACCTCAAACAGTGATTCAGGCGCACACCGTTGCGAAGGCGGCGCATCTGGAATAGACAACATACGGTTACAGTAAATAGCAGGCTGAATGCCGGTTTCGGCCTGAATGCTGACCGCCATTTCACACGCCTCTGTGATCGGCATTT
>CALPVM020000024.1 GCA_943327015.2 Akkermansia muciniphila | reverse complement strand
CATGCAAGCCACATTGCAAACGTTGGGCCCTCAATGGAACGCTGCACGCAGCACCCACCACCGCATTGCCTGGCTGGCGCGCGAAAACAGCAAACCCGGACGGGGTGCGATTGAACGCTGGACAGTGCAAGCCAGCGCGCTGTGGTCGCAAGAACATATTAACGACGATGACGCGCGCATTCAAGCCAAACTGATCAAGGCTTTTGCCGAAGTTACCGGTATTCATGCTGAGCCCGCACATACTGACCTGCACCGCTGGCTGTATGCCAAAACCGTACAACCTTTGGGCACTAGCCATCTCTGGGATGCAGCTAGTGGCATAGGCATTTGCGGTGATTGGTGCCTAGGCGCCCGTGTCGAAGACGCGTTTGTATCCGGACTCGAGCTTGCCCAAGCCATAGCCAAATGGGTACACCGTATTGGATAAGTCATCCAGTTACATCGGCCGATTTGCACCTTCGCCCACCGGCACCCTGCATGCTGGTTCACTGGTGGCTGCCCTTGCCAGTTGGCTGGATGCCCGCGCACACCACGGGCGCTGGCTGGTGCGCGTAGAAGACGTTGACACTCCGCGCTGCATACCAGGTGCAGATCATGCCATTCTGCAGCAACTTGCTGCTTGTGGTCTGCATCCAGATGCACCACCTGTTTGGCAAAGTGACAGAACAAAACTTTACCAACAAGCGTTAGAACAATTAACATCTCAGCAAAAAGCCTACGCCTGCGGCTGTACCCGCAAGGAAATTGAAGTAGCTTTGCAGTCCAATGGCATTGCCAAAACCCGCAATGCAGAATTAATTTATCCTGGCACCTGCCGCAGTGGCTTAAACGGCCGCATTGGTCGAGCTTGGCGACTACGTTTGCCAGACCTTGCAACAATCCATTGGCAGGATAGGCGACTGGGAATACAACAGCAAAACGTATGCACCCGTGTTGGAGATTTTGTATTGCAGCGCGCCGATGGCCTATATGCCTACCAGCTGGCCGTGGTGGTGGACGATGCCGCGCAAGGCATTACCCATGTAGTGCGCGGCGAAGACTTAACCGACAACACCGCACGGCAAATAGTGCTACAGCAAATGCTAGGTCTTGCCCACCCAACTTATATGCATACCCCGCTGGTGCGAGGCGCGAACGGCGAGAAACTATCCAAACAAAATGGCGCTACGCCCATCAACACCGCTACAGCTGCCGCCGCTTTAGACGCACTACTCCAAGCAGCGCATGTGCTGGGTCTGACCGCGCCCGAAAAGCGCGACAATAGCAATCCTATTGCACAAGCACTGCAACATTGGGTTGCCCAATGGCAAACCATTTACTCTATCCATGACTACTGAACCTTTGCCCCTCGCCCCTACGGGCCCGACTACTAGCCCTGCTGCTGAGCCAGCTTTAAAAGATGCTGCGCCCCCGTTTATGCGCACCATTAAAAGCTTTATCAAGCGTGCCGGGCGCACCACTACCGGACAAACCAAGGCACTGGAGAATTTAGGGCCGCAGTTCTTACTACCCTACCAAACCAGCTTGATTAATTTTGAAGAAGTGTTTACCGACCTAGCACCCAATGCCCCTGGCAACGGCAGCCCGGTGGTGCTAGAAATCGGCTTTGGCATGGGGGAAGCCACGGCGCAGATTGCAGCCACCCTACCCCAAACCCGCTTTTTGTGCTGCGAAGTGCACGAACCCGGCGTAGGTGCATTGCTTAAACGCATTGGCGAAAACCAGCTGGGTAACATCCGCATTTGCGCACATGATGCGGTAGAAGTCATCGACCACATGCTGCCATTAGGCAGCTTGGATGGTGTGCATATATTCTTTCCTGACCCATGGCACAAAACCAAGCACAACAAGCGCCGCTTGATACAAGCCCCACTGGTTGCCAAACTGGCAGCACGCCTTAAAGTGGGCGGCTATTTGCACTGCGCTACCGACTGGCAGCCCTATGCCGAGCAAATATTGGATGTTTTAAGCCACGAACCGCTGCTAACAAATACTGCAAAGTTACAGCACCCTGAACTTTTGGGCTATGCGCCCAAGCCCCATTACCGACCACTCACTAAGTTTGAGAAGCGGGGTTTACGCCTGGGGCACGGGGTGTGGGATGTGGTGTTTGAACGGACGACAAATTAACCAGCAATCAGGAGATGCCGCTCCAACGCCACCAGCACTCAGCTGTTTACAGTCGCAACGGCATTTCCGCCAGCAGCGTCGTTACGCCCGAGGGTAGTTGGACGACTGTTTTAGAATTTTTGAGTCAGCGTTTTCCATTCATCAGCACGGTAGTTTGGCAGAAGCGCATGCAAGCGGGCGAGGTGCTGATCGACCAAGGTACAGCACTTACACCCGACACCCCTTTCGCTCCACACCAGCGCCTTTACTACTTCCGCAGCGTAGATGCAGAAGCCGTTATTCCGTTTTACGAAAACATTCTCTGGCACAACGACCATCTGCTGGTGGTAGACAAACCGCATTTTTTACCCGTTATTCCCTCGGGCAAATACGTCCAGCAAACACTGCTTACACGGCTTAAAAACACACTCGAGATGAATGACATCAGCCCGATACACCGCATTGACCGCGACACTGCGGGTCTGGTGCTGTTTTCGCTCCAACCGGGTAGCCGGAACAGTTATCAGGCGCTGTTTCGAAACCGTGAGGTTAAAAAAGTCTACGAATGCATTGCGCCTTGGAACCCCGATGTATGTTGGCCGGAGGTAAGGCACACGCGCATTGCACCCAGCAACCACTTTATGCAGCAAACCGAAGTGACCGGAGAGCCTAACGCCCTGACGCATATTGCCCCCATAGAGGTAAAAGACAACTGGGCGCGCTACCAGCTACAACCTGTCACCGGACAGCGGCACCAATTGCGCGTGCACATGGCGGCACTTGGCTTGCCCATCTTAAACGATGGCATTTACCCCACCTTAACACCAGAGGGCCAAGTGGACTATGCCCAACCGCTGCAGTTATTGGCAAAGTCTATTGCGTTTACCGACCCTATCACCGGGCAGGCTTTGCACTTTGAAAGCCAACTGCGCTTAAAAAATTTATAGGGCAACGGGGCTGGCTTGCCAGCGTGCAGCAAAACCTTCCAGGTCTTTCACACTCATGGGCTTGGCAAACACGTAACCCTGAATAAAGTCGATCTTGGCATCTGCCAACATATCCGCCTGGCCTTGCGTTTCTACGCCTTCAGCCACCACCTTAAAGCCCAACTCGTGACCCATTTTGATAATGGTGTTGCACACTGTGCGTTTGCTGGGCGTGGTTTCAATATGGTCTACCAAAGACTTATCAATTTTGAGCGAATCCAGCGGCAGCCGATCTAGCTGCGCAAAACAAGAATAACCCACGCCAAAATCGTCCAGCGCAATCTCGAACCCCATGTTTTTTAAAATAGCCAGCACATCCAATATCTCTTGGGTGACGTTTAAAAATGCGCCTTCGGTGATTTCCAGCACTACGCCCTTGTCGGGGCTACCCAAAGCGGTCAACCACGCCAGCGCGTCCGAGCGGCGGTCTGCAAACCACTCCAAAAATGCCGGCGGCATATTCACACTGATCTGAAAATTCGGGTCAATGTTTTTGCGCCATGCCAACACCTGCTGCACCGCGTGCGTCATTACCCAACGGGTTAAGGGCACAATTTTGCCGTAGGACTCGGCCAAGGGAATAAAGTCTGCGGGCGAGATGCGCCCTTTGACGGGGTCGTTCCAACGAATCAAGGCTTCCACCTTGTGTAACGACTTGCCGTTAATCTGAATAATGGGCTGGTACACCAGCTCGAACTCGTTTTGCTCCATGGCCCGGTCAAACGACTGCGCCATGGCTGCGCGGCCAAAGACGGCATTTTCCATCCTACGGTCAAACCAGATTGGTTCAGCACGGTGAGAGTCTGCAGCAACGACCAAGGCAATTTCTGCATTGCGTAATGCAGACCTCGCGTTTTCGCCATTGAATGGCCAGCAGGAAACCCCCACCCGAGGAAACACCGGAAGACTTTTAACGCCGATAGTTACTGGCTGGCTCAAACGGGCTAAGCGCTCAGATAAAACCTTGCGCAAATCTTTGCTAGAGGTTTGCAAGTCTAAAAGTCCAGCAAACTCCCACTTGCCACGTCGCCCTAAAGGAGAGGGCTGAAACGCATCGCGTAAGCGTGATACCAAAGCGTCAATAAAAATGGTTTGCTCGCCAATCTCAAGGGTTGCAAGGAATTCTTCAACATGCTCAAAGCGAAGTATCACTACCCCAGCAAAATTTTCGTTACTTCTTGCCGCAAGCGCAGCAGCCAATGCAGCTTCAAATGCTTTTGCATTAAGTAAACCGGTCTGGGTATCAATCGTTGTTGCACGGTCCCTTTCCAACTCTGCAAGCTTTAAGTCTTTTTGCAAGCTGCTGACCAATTGCTGCAACCGCTCCGTTACACCGTAAGCGCCATCTACTAAACGCCTGCGTTGGCGCACCAACATTTGCAACACCGTCACAGCAATCAAAGCAGCCACCAGTACCCGCATAAAAACAGCCAACTCCATGCCGCCGGGCGCCAATAATGCGACATATGAAGAAAAAGCAATAACAATGATGCTTGCTACAAGTGCAATAGTGGGTGGGCCAAAAATATAAAGCAACAATATCAGCCCTGGCACTGCATACACCGTTAACAAACCGTTAAAAAACATACCCAGCAAGAAAACGCAAGTGGCAAAAACAACCAACAATTTTCCCGTAAAAATAGAAACTTGTTTTTCAATCCAAAAAAATGCAGATATGGCTGCCAACACAACGGTGGATAGCAAAGGCACCCAAGGTGCGGCAACGAGAGTCTCTCCTGCAAAATACGATGTTAAGGAATGAACCGTGAGCAGCCCCACAAACACGGCAACCAGCAGAGTGGTAATTGCAATCACTCTGGCTGGAGCTTGCGCCTGCACGCGGTTAATCGACTCCAACTTCGACAGCAAGTCTTGGGTTTCTTGCAACACTTGATTCTCAACCATCCCCTGATGGGTGGCAGCACCAAGATTAGTCACAGGCGAAGGACGAAAGATTTTCATAACAACATTTTAACCATCAAGTATTTCAAGGCATAGGGTATTTACTCTAAGATACCTGATGTATGCATCTTAGCTATGAGGCGTACAACTTTACCTGTGCAGTATGCAGTGGTTGATCATGTTAAAGTGATTAAAGCGTGCAATTTTTATAGCCAACACAGCCTTTTATATCAATGGACTTCTCCAATTTTTTCGATTATGGTGACGATTCACCCGCCCGCCCTAATAGCACTGCACTGGTGTTTTTACCCCAATGTTCTGAGCAGGACTGGGCGCAGCTGCTGGCTGTTGCCGAACGACGTTCGGTGCGCAAGGGTGAGGTGGTCGTGCACCAAGGCGAAACTTCGCGTGCTTTTTACATTGTTGCCAGTGGCCAATTACAGGTGGTGCTGCAAAAACCCAATGGGCAGGAACACGTTATCAGCGATATTGGTGCCTTGTCTATTTTTGGGGAACAGGCTTTTTTTGACGGTCTGCCACGCTCCGCCTCGGTGCGGGCACTAGAGCCGTCAGAGGTGTACGCCATCAGCTTCGAGCGTTTTGAAGTACTGGCCGGACACCACCCGGAACTCGCGCGCATGGTGCTGGTAGATTTAGGGCGCATTGTGTCGTTGCGCTTGCGCGAAATGAATGCTTTGGTGTTTAAGAGCAAATAAACGCACTCTATGAGCACTCCGGTATTTTTTGCCAACTACCTGCAGCACTCCACGCTGCTGCCCTTGCGCGTGTGGCACTACCTGCGTTTTGCCAGTGTTGCTTCTGCTTTGGGGTTGGTAGGCTTAATGTTTACAAACCCGACTTTGGCGTTGCCTTTATTTTGGTCAGTGATTGTGCCAATTTTGCCCGCCATATTCTGGCTTGCACCGGGTCTGTGGCGCAATATCTGCCCGATGGCGGCACTCAACCAGATGCCGCGATTGCTCGGCATTACCAAAGGCCTGACGCACACACCCAAAATTAGAGAATACAGCTATGTGCTGGGCATAGTGCTGTTTTTTGGATTGGTGTCGTCGCGCAAATGGCTGTTTGATGGCAATGGCTGGGCCACGGGTGCGCTTATTCTGTTCGGGCTGTTGGGGGCTTTGGCAGGTGGATTTATTTTTAAGGGTAAAAGCGGCTGGTGCAGCAGCATTTGCCCGATGCTGCCGGTGCAGCGCATCTATGGCCAAACCCCTTTTTTAACCGTAGCCAATGCCCATTGCCGCCCGTGTGTGGGCTGCACCAAAAACTGCTACGACTTTAACCCCGGTGTGGCGTATCTGGCCGATCAATACGACTCCGACCGTCACTACGTGGCCTACCGGCGCCTGTTTGCAGGTTTACTACCGGGCTTTATTCTGGCTTTTTTTACTGTGGGCAACGGTATGGATCCCGGGCGGCTGTACCTGAATTTTGCGTTGTACAGTGGTTTGAGTTTGGCGCTGTTTCATGTGCTGGAAACCTTTGCCAAGGTACCCAATAACCGACTCACCATTCTGTTTGGTGCGGGTGCGCTGAATGTGTATTACCTCTTTATTATTCCACGTTGGTTACAAGCCTCCAGTGCACTCACTGGCGATTGGTATGTACCACTGCCATTGGTTTGGTTTTTGCAAGCACTGGTGGTGGCCTTAAGTGTGTGGTGGATAGCGCGCAGCTTTGATCGCGAAAACAAGTTCCGGGCGCAATCGGCACAAAAATCGACCAGTCAAGCGGCCAAACTGGGCGAAGGTGCTGTTATGGCGCTGCAACGCGCGCAAAAAGCCGCAAGCACAGAGGTATTGATAGCACCAGACAACACCCGTGTAGCATCTGAACCCAACCACACCCTGCTGGATTTAATAGAAGGTTGTGGTAAAAAAATCGAATCGGGTTGCCGCATGGGTGTGTGTGGTGCCGACCCTATTGCTGTGACCGCAGGAGCAGACTGTTTATCGCCCATAGGCGAAGATGAAAAAAACACCTTGCAACGCCTTGGCTTAGCCGCCAACACACGGCTGGCCTGCTCAGCACGCATTCGACAAGGGCAAGCCACCATCGAGTTAGTGCCGCACAAGGCCAAGGTTACTGCTAGTGCTATATCTGCAACTTTTAACGCAGCCATTCAAAAGGTTGTGATAATCGGCAATGGCATTGCCGGGGTGACCGCGGCTGACCATATCCGCAGACGCCACCCCAACTGCACTATCCAGATTGTGGCGTCTGAAAACCATCCGCTTTATAACCGCATGGGCATTACCCGTTTGGTGTATGGCCGCTCTGCCATGCAGGGGCTGCATTTGATGCCTGAGAGCTGGTACACCGAGCGCAAAATTGACGTACTGCTTAACACGATGGCTCGCGCCATTGACACCGACAAACACACAGTGCAGTTGGCTGATGGTGACGTTTTACCGTATGACCGGCTGATTTTGGCCTGCGGCAGCCAAAGTTTTGTTCCTCCCATTGCCGGATACGGTGGCAGCCGCTGTTTTGTGCTGCGCACTGCTGACGATGCCATGCACCTGCGTAGTTTTGTGCAAAAAAACCATGCCCGCTATGCGGTTGTGGCGGGGGGTGGGCTTTTAGGACTGGAAGCTGCTTATGCTTTGCACAAGTTAGGCATAAAGGTAACAGTGGTTGAACGCAACCACTGGCTGCTACACCGCCAGCTGGACGAACGCGCCGGGCATATGCTGCAACTATATCTGCATAGTTTGGGGCTGGAGATTGTGCTGGGGGCACAAATCAAATCTCTTGAAAAGGGGTCTGAAGATGAAACGTTGGTGCATCTTGATATGGCAAGCACCTTGCACGCCGATGTGTTTGTAGTAGCCGCAGGCATTACCCCTAACACTGATTTAGCCAAAGCTGCCGGACTCGAGGTCAACCGCGCAGTACTAGTGGATGCGCAAATGCAAACCAGTGCAAAAGATGTGTACGCTGCGGGTGATGTAGCTGAATTTGAGAGCCGCACCCCCGGCCTCTGGGCTGTGGCTGTGGAACAAGCTGAGGTAGCCGCCTGCAATGCCTTGGGGCAGGCACGTAACTACGCCGAGCCGGTGTTATCAACCGTTCTTAAAGTAGTGGGTGCCGATGTGGTGTCTGTGGGACAATTTGAAGGCACCGAAGGCGACACGGTATTTGTGCAAGAAGACACCAACAGCCACCGTTACCGCAAACTGATTGTTCGCAACGGGAGGCTGCAAGGCGCTATTTTGATCGGCTGGCCCGATTGGACAGAACCTGTTACCAAGGCAGTAAAAGCCCATGCCAACCTATCTATGCAACTAGAAAAACTCCATAACGGCGATTGGCCGGAACAATTTACTGCCCATGGTTGATTTTTTCAACAACGACGCAAGCAGCAAGCTGGCGCAACACGCACTCAACTCTTTTGAACAGGTTGTCAGCCAATCCCCCGGTTTCCGGCAAAGACCCGGGCAGCACGCTATGGCCGAATGTATAGCCCAAACGCTGGCGCAAGCCGACTTGGGTGAAGGAGCCAACCCCAACAAAGGTATCGCAGTCGTGCAAGCGGGCACCGGCGTGGGTAAAAGTGCCGCCTACGCCACTACCGCTATTGCCATGGCACTGGAGCGCCAAACCCGGGTGTTAATTTCTACCGCGACCGTGGCCTTGCAAGAACAGCTCATGACCAAAGACCTGCCCGCCTTGGCGTTGGCAATGGCGGACACCCCGTTTAGCTACGCCTTGGCCAAAGGCCGCGGACGCTACGTGTGCAAATTAAAATTGCACCGGCTAATTGGCAGCAATGGGCTCAGTGACGATTTGTTTGACGACGACAACCAAGCTGAGTCCACTGGCCACACCGACACTGCCGAGCGCCGGGTACGCTTGTTTGAAGGCATGGCGCAACGTTTAAGCAGCCAGCAGTGGGACGGTGACCGCGACACCCTGACCGATGCGCCCGATATGCGCGATTGGTCGATTATTGCCGCCGAGCGCCACACCTGCACCGCACGCCACTGCCTGCATTTTAAAGATTGCAGCTACTTTAACGCCCGCACCCGCCTGACCGAGGCTAACGTGATTGTGGCCAACCACGATCTGGTGCTGGCATCCCTGGGCATGAAAACCCTGCCCGACCTGGACAACTGCTTAGTAATTTTTGACGAGGGCCACCACCTGCCCGCCATAGCGCTGGACCAGTTTTCGAGCAGCATGGATTTATCTAACTTACGCTGGCTGGACAAACTGCCCAAAGCGATGCTGGAGGTGAGCAATCACCTGCAACTGCCTGTAACAGAAGACGTTACTTCGCTGGCAAGTCAGCTTAAATCGGCGCTGTCGCAACTGGCACAAATAGCCATGGATATGGTGCTGGACCAAACCGCCGGCAAAGACGGCACCCTGCGTTTTGCCAAAGGCATGTTGCCCGAACATCTGGACGACCCGGTCAATCTGGTAGAAAAATTATCAAATAGCCTGTTAAAGGCACTGGAAGCACTGGGGCTGGAAGTTAAAGCACTGGCCAAAGAAGACCCGAGCCAAGCAAACCAGTGCGCACAGCAATTTGCCAAGCTCGGCATTTTTGCGCCGCGCCTGAGCAGCGTACAAACCACCGCCCAACAACTGCTGCAACACGAAGAACAACCGCTGGCTAAGTGGCTGGAAGTAGAAACCAATGGCCCCTACCTCACCACCACCGCGCATGCCTGCCCGATTGTGCCGGGTGACCTGTTGCATTACCATTTGTGGAGCCAGGTGCGCGGGGCTGTGGTCACATCCGCATCCCTCACCAGCTGCGGCAGTTTTGACTACTTTTTAAAAGAAGCCGGCTTAAACCACAAACCGTTTGTTAAAGCGCTGGAGGTAAGCAGCCCGTTCAATTACGCCGAACAAGGCACACTCACCGTAGTGCACACCCGCGCCGACCCGAAGCAAGTAGATGCCTACACCACCGAGATGGTAGACGCCTTATTGGCTGACCTAAAGCAAGTGCAAAAAGGCGCGCTGGTGCTATTTACTTCACGCGCGCAAATGCGCTCTGCCACCGACGCTCTGCCGCACCCGCTGCGCGACAAAGTGCTGGTGCAAGGCACCCAATCGCGCATGCACTTGCTTGCCAGCCACACCGCACGGGTTGAGGCCGGGGAGGCATCTATTTTGTTTGGGCTGCAGTCTTTTGGTGAGGGGCTGGACTTGCCCGGAGAGCTGTGCGAAACGGTTTTTATTACCAAACTGCCATTTTCGCCCCCATCTGACCCGGTGGACGAAGCCCGCGCCGAGTGGCTGCGCAGCGTTGGGCGCGACCCGTTTATGGAACTGGTAATACCCGCCACCGCCATCAAACTGCTGCAATGGAGCGGCCGCGCCATACGCACCGAAACCGACCAAGCCCAGGTGATTTGCTACGACAAGCGCCTGACGCAAACCAACTACGGGCGCAAAATGTTGTCTGGCTTGCCGCCATATAAGTTGGTGGAACGGCGGCTCGGTATCACAAATTAAAACAATAAATCTCAAATAAACCGTGCCCCCAACCACAAACCCAGCACCATCGCCAGCAAGCCCGGCACAATGCGCGTACCATAGGCGCGGCCACCCGATTTGAAGGCCACCACCACTTTCATGGCGGTGTTGCTGCTCAAACCCACCAGCACAGCTTGGCTGGCTTGAGTTTCTGTGATTTTGAATGAACCCTGCATGTTTGCAGCAGCTGCGGCGGTCGAGTGGGCATCGGCCAAGCCCGTGATAGCCGCACTCAACAAAACACCGGCCTGCCCCAACCAAGCATCTAGTGCTGCAGAAACCAGCAACACCAAAGCAAACAGAGCGGTAAAACTGGCCACGGTTTTTACATCAATGGCGCGTCCTGCCGAAGGCTCTGGTGCGGTATTGCTTTGCGGCAAACCCTGCAAAAACAAGAGTGCTGCATAGGCCATGGCGGCAAAACCCGCCCATGCCAAAGGCAATAACAGCATCTGCAGCAACGCTGGCTGCACCAGTGCCAGCACCACAACCGTCTGCACCATGGTGGCCACGGATGACAAAACCGCTCCGGCAGCAGCAGCTGGCATCAAGGCTGGTTGCCGGGTGGCGCGTTCGCCCATGCTATGAATGGTGGCTACGCTCGACACAAAGCCCGACGCCAACCCTGCCAGCGGCAGGCCATATCGCGGCCCTAACCAGCGCATGGCTACATACCCACCAGCACTAATGGCCATCACCAGCACCACCAGTTGCGCCATAGCATGCGGGTTAATGGCAGCAAAAGGCCCCATGGCACGGTCGGGGGCTAAGGGCAACACAATCAATGCGGCGGCGGCAAACAGAATGATGTCGTGCAGCTCTTGCTCGGACAGCACGCTGCGCACAAAATAGTGCATGCTTTGGCGCGCAGCCAAAAGCAATGCAAGCAGCACGCCGAGCCCGGCGGACAAAGCGCTGTCACGCATCGCCAAGCCACCAATCAGGCAGGTCAGCAGCAAGGCAAACTCCGTGGTCATGCCGGGGTCGTGGTTGCGGTTACGCTGGTAAGCCACCAAGCTGCCACCGCCCACCACCAATGCTGTTACGGCCAGTATCAGCACATCACCCAGCGCCATGCTGACCGCACCCAGCAAGGCCACCACGGCAAAAGTGCGAATGCCTGCCGCTCCACGCCCCCGACCACGGCCTTTACGCCGTTCGCGCTCTGCACCTATTAACAGGCCTATGCCTAAAGCAACACAAATACCCAACAGCAAGGGGGCGTCTGCCAACGTCACCGGCTATGCACCACCCGTTGTGGATATGGAATCTCGATCTGATTGTCTTGCAGTGCTTTTAAAATGGCAAAGTTAACATCAGACTTGAGGTTGCCTTGGCCGTTTTCCAAGTCTTTTATCCAGTAGCCCACCATAAAGTCTAACCCGTCGGCACCAAAACTTGACAAAAATACGGCTGGCGCTGGTGTACGCAGTACGCGCGGTTGCGCTAAAGCAGCTTGCAGCAGCAGGGCTTTAACCTTTTCAACATCGCTGTCGTAGGCCACCGAGACATTGGTGCTTTGAAACACCAGCGGGTCGGCCAGCGATAGGTTTTCTACGCGGCTGGTAATTAACAGCTCATTAGGCACTATCGATTCACGTCCGTTGGGTGCGCGTACCACGGTGTAGCGGGCATTGATTTCGGTAATGCTGCCCTCAAAGTTATCTACGCGCACATAGTCACCAATGCGCATGCTGCGCTCGGCCAAAATAACAAAACCGCTGACATAGTTTGCCGCCAGTTTTTGCAAACCAAAACCAATACCCACACCCAACGCACCACCCAGCACTGACAAGGCAGACAAATCAATGCCCACCGTAGACAAGGCCAGCATCAAGCCCACAAACATCAAAATGGCGCGTACTGCATTGCTTACCGCTTTACGCAGCGACAATTCTCCGCCGGTAGCTGCATGCAGCAAGCGTGCCTCAATGGCAGACGACACCCACAGGGTAAGAATCAACACCAGTCCGGCACTCAAGGTGCCCTCAATCATGGTGCGCACCGACATGGTGCTGGAGCCTACCTTCCAGGTTATTTGCTCCATTTCATTGAGCATGACCGGCAACAAGCCACTCACCCACAGCAGCACCGCACCCCATGCCAACCACGAGATGGTTTGCTCTAATGGCCGCACCCATGGGGCATTGCTGAATGCTACCTGCAGCACCTTGACCCCCAGGCGGATAACTACGAGTGATATAGACACCGGGATGGCAATTTTGAGTACTGCCAACGTCAGAAAAACGCTCAAAATCTTGTTACAAACGAACACACTGGTTAGCAAAATAACCGGAAACAACACACCATCGACATTTTTACGGCCAAACAAAATGGATTCGCTGCCATCTTGCGTCATGAACCTGCGAGCAGAGGCTACCAGTCCCCACGCCAACGCAATGCAGCTTGCTAAAACAAAAATTTCAACCAGTACCGACGATTGGGCAAAGGTTGCTATCCAACCCTGAAAGTCGTCAATCGGCTTAGGTGCCGAAGTTTGCAACATAACAATCCATCCTTAAAATACAAGTTCACGAATATGAGCCTCTACGCTGCGTGCCAATGCCTGCAGGTTGTAGCCCCCTTCCAAGGTAGAAACGATACGGCCTTGGGCATGGCGCTCAGCCACTTGGCGGATTTCGCGGGTTATCCAAGCATAATCAGCCTCCACCAAAGCCATTTGCCCCATGTCATCTTCGCGGTGGGCATCAAACCCGGCGCTGATCAATATCAACTCCGGCTTGAAAGACTCTAACCTAGGTAGCCAATAGTCATTGATAACCTTGCGCACCATATCACCTTTGGCACGCGCGGGCACCGGCAAATTGAGCAAATTAGTGGCATGCCCATCCAGCCCAGTGTAGGGGTAAAAGGGATGCTGGAAAAAACTCACCATCAATATGCGCGGGTCACCCGCCACAATATCTTCGGTACCGTTGCCGTGGTGCACATCAAAGTCAACAATAGCCACCCGCTTGAGGCCATGGCGCTCCAGGGCGTATTTGGCGGCAATGGCCACATTGTTAAAAAAACAAAAGCCCATGGCTTTGTCACGGCAAGCGTGGTGCCCAGGTGGACGGGTAGCACAAAATGCATTTTGCAACTCCCCCACCATGACTGCGTCGGTTACAGCCATGGCCGCACCCGCAGCACGCAAGGCTGCATCCCAGGTGTGCAGATTCATGGAGGTATCAGGGTCGACCTGGGTATGGGTCGGGCCGCCGGCGGCCATATCGTCCCTTAACACATCGGTCAAGCCACGCAGTGCAGCCACATGCATGCGACCATGCGCCAACTCAACATCGGTCAATGCAGCCTCTGGTGCTTCACGTTGTTCTAGTACATCAAACACCCCGACCTCCATCAAATGGTTGCTGATAGCGTGCAACCGCTCCGGGCATTCGGGGTGCCCTT
>CALPVM020000023.1 GCA_943327015.2 Akkermansia muciniphila | reverse complement strand
GCCTTGTTGTATACCGAAATGGTTACTACAGGCGCACTGTTGCATGGCGATGTGCAACGGCACTTGGCATTTAATGCAGAGGAGCATCCGGTAGCTCTCCAGCTGGGTGGCAGTGAGCCGGCTGACCTTGCACACTGTGCCCGTCTGGGAGAGCAGTTTGGCTACGATGAAATTAATCTAAATTGCGGCTGCCCGAGCGAGCGGGTGCAGCGCGGGGCTTTTGGTGCGTGTTTAATGGCGGAGCCAAGCCTTGTGGCAGATGGCGTAAAAGCCATGTTGGACGTGGTCAGTGTGCCGGTTACCGTAAAGCACCGCATCGGTATCGATAAATCTGAGCATTACGGCTTTGTGCGCGACTTTGTCGGCACGGTTGCAGATGCCGGCTGCCAAACCTTTATTGTGCATGCCCGTAATGCCTGGCTCAAGGGCTTAAGCCCGAAAGAAAACCGTGACATACCACCGTTGCGCTACGAGGTAGTGCACCAGTTAAAACAAGACTTTCCACAATTGCAAATAGTCGTTAACGGCGGTATTACCACCACAGAGCAAGTGCAACAGCAACTACAGCATGTGGATGGTGTTATGGTGGGGCGAGAGGCCTACCATAACCCATGGTGGCTTAGCCAATGGGATAGCTCCTTTTATGGCGCAGAACAGCGCCCGCTGAGCCGCGAAATGGTAGAGCAGCAGATGGTGGAGTATATGGAGCAACAGGCGTTGGCACACGGCACGTCTTGGTATGCCATAGCCCGCCATATGCTGGGTTTACGCCACGGACTGCCGGGGGCACGCAAATGGCGACAGGTTTGGAGTGACCATCGCTTAAAGGCCTTGCCTGCACGCGAGGTGTCGCGTTTAGCCTTAGCCTCAGTCGCGCGGCCGGAAGCTGATAACCAATGAGCCCGGCACTTTGCCATCGACATCACGCGGTAAAACTTCGGTTTTATCAATAGCACCAAGTACAGCCTCATCCCACGATTTGACACCGCTAGACTTGGTGATTTTACGGCTGATGATGGTGCCATCGCTCGATGTACGTACCTCTACCTCTGCAGTAGGGTTACCAGAAATAGTGTCGGTGTAGGTGATGTTGGGCTTAATGCGTGCCCGAATACGCCCAGCATACTCCGCCGAAGGCCCGGAACTTTTTGTGCCACTACCACCGGCCATGCCCGCAATGCGCTTCAGGTTTAGCTGGCGAATTTCTTCCATTTGCTTGGCCTCCGCTTCGGCTTCATCTTTGGCTTCTTTTTCTTTGAGTGCTTTTTCTTGCGCTAGTTTTTCCTGTTGTTGTTTTTCTTTCAACTCTTTGTCTTTTTGTTCTTTTTCTTTGCGGAGTTTTTCAAGTTTTTCAAGATCAAGTTGGGCTAATTTAGACTTTTCCAATTTCTCTTTTGCAAGTCGTTCTTTTTCTAGGTTGTCTTTTTCAAGTTTCTCTTTGCGTAGTTTTTCCTGCACAATTTGTGGATCAGGAATGTCGGGTTTTGTTGCAGTTTTGGGCGGTACAACTGTTTTTTCAGGCTCTGGTGGTGGTGCTGCAGGTGGGGGCACGTTGACCGGTTCGGCAGGCAGGGGTGGCGCAATATCGGGTACTGCAGACCATAATTCTGCCTGAACGATGACAACGGGCGGTTTGTCGTTCCATTGCACACCTAAGCTCAGTGCACCCAAAAGCAGGGCGTGTATAAATAACGCCAGCACAATAGCGCTCGCCATGCCCGTGGCGGGTTTTGGCGTAAATTGTAGGCGATCGTGCGCGTAAGCCATGGCTCAATTTAAGGTTCTAGCTGAACCGATAACCCAACACGTGCAATACCAGCACGCTGCAGCGTGTCCATAACTCTAACCACAGTTTCGTATTTCACATTTTTATCGGCGCTAATAACCACGGCACTGTTGACGCGCTCTGTTTTATTGAAGTTGTCTTGTTCTTTTTTAACCGCTGCAGCCAGTTGATCCAGTGGAACTGGAACGGTCTGGTCTTTGATTTTTAGTTGCAGTGCATCGTCTTGTCGCACCACGACCTGAATAATTTTGTCCGGAGATTGGGACGCTTTGCCTACGCTCGGCAGGTCAATCATGCTGGGGGTGATCAGTGGCGCTGTGACCATAAAAATAATCAGCAACACCAGCATGACATCAATAAAAGGCACCATATTGATTTCGTTAATGGTGCGTCTGCCGTTTCCTCTTCGTGCAACCGATGGCATGGTAACTGACCCTCCTTAAATGCGAGCAGGAGCCGGTTGGGCACTGACGTTGCGCTGCAAAATGTTGGAGAATTCTTCAATAAACGTTTCTTGGTAGATAGCGATGCGATCTAACTCGCGCGCAAAACGGTTGTAGGCCACCACTGCTGGAATAGCTGCAAAAAGGCCAATGGCAGTGGCCACCAAAGCCTCAGCAATGCCAGGAGCCACCGTGGCCAGAGTAACCTGCTGCAAGGATGCCAAACCAGTAAATGCGTGCATGATGCCCCAGACGGTTCCAAAAAGTCCTACGTACGGCGACACTGAACCAACGGATGCAAGAAACGAAAGGTTGGACTCCAGTATGTCCATTTCTCTCTGATAGCTTGCGCGCATAGCGCGTCGAGCACCATCCATAAGCGTGGCTACGTCGTTAACGCGGCGCTCGCGCAGCTTTTGGAACTCGCGCATGCCGCTGGCAAAAATACGTTCCATCGGCCCGGTTTCCCGGTTACGTTGAGAGGCTATATTAAAAAGGTCGTTCAGGCTGGTGCCTGACCAAAACTCTTTTTCAAAAGCCTCGTTCTGACGTTTAACTTTTTTGAGCGAGAACAACTTGCCAAAAATGGAGGCCCAGCTGGTAATCGAGACAATCAAAAGCAGCAGCATCACTGCTTTAACCACGATACTGGCATTGAGCACCAGATGAAGAATAGACAGGTCTTGGTTCATGGTAACTTAAAGAGGAGGGCGTTAAAGTAAAGAGTGCAGTCGTTCCACAGCAATCTGCAATTGTTCCATAGAACTTGCGGTAGAAAAGCGTACACATGCATTTCCTTGTGCATTGCCAAAATCTCGTCCCGGCGTTATGGCAACATGGGCACGTTGCATTACTTCAAACGCAAAGTCCCAACTACCATTCAAACCTAAATGCTGGCAAGCAGCAGTACAGTCGGCCCAAGCGTAAAAAGCGCCATCGGGCATTACGGGCACATGCAAGCCCAGCGCATTGAGTTGCGGAATAAAGAAATCGCGGCGCGCCTTGAACTCTGCACGTCGTTGTTCAAAAATTGCCAGACTTTCTGGTGCAAAGCAAGCCAAAGCCGCATGCTGGGCAATGGTGCTGGGGCAGATGTACAAATTCTGCGCCAGCCGCTCAATGGTGGGCACCAAATATTCTGGCACCACCATCCAACCCAAACGCCAGCCGGTCATATTGAAGTATTTGCTAAAGCTGTTAATGCTGATGATGGAGTCGTCCAGCGCCAATGCGGTTTGCCCGTATTGAGACTCAAAGCTCAGTGGCAGATAAATTTCATCCACCAGGGTAATGCCGCCACGTTGTTGCACCGCTGAATTAATTCGGTGCAGTTCCATAGGGTCAATCGACGTGCCAGTGGGGTTAGAGGGCGATGCAAGCAACACCCCGCGGGTGTTTGGACCCCAAGCAGCAACTACCTGATCGGCACTAAGCTGATAACGCGCATCTGCCGTGGTTGGAATCAGCACGGCACGGCCATCTGCAGCACTCACAAAATGCCGGTTACACGGGTAGCTGGGGTCGGGCATGAGTATTTCGTGGCCAGGCTCAATCAGCGCCAGACACGCCAGTTGCAGCGCGGCCGATGCACCCGCAGTTACCACAATGCGGCTGGCGGGTACATTTACTTTAAAGCGCTGGGCGTACCATGCGCTAATGCGCTCACGCAGAGCATCTAACCCGATGGCGGGGGTGTACTGGCTTTGTCCGTTACGAATGGCGCGCTCAGCGGCAACTTGCACCAAGGGTGGTGCGGTAAAGTCTGGCTCCCCAATGTTTAAAAAAACCATGGGTTTGTTAGAGTCTGCAGCATCTCGTGCCAAAGCCGCTGCGGCTTTGGCCACTTCCATCACATAAAAAGGCTCAATGGCACGTGCGCGTGACGAAATCTGCATGGGTTTAAATGCAAGACTACGCAGCGGCTTTTTTCCGCTCGTCAGCACTTACTTCAAGGGCGCGCAATTGGGGCGCCAGACCATTGAGCACACCGTTCACGTATTTGTGGCCATCGGTGCCACCAAACTCTTTAGCCAGTTCGATGCATTCATTCAGCACCACACGCCACGGCACATCCGGGCAGTGTTGCATTTCATAGACCCCAATCCACATGACTGCGTGCTCAATGGGAGATATTTCTGCCATGGGCCGATCGAGCTTAGTGATAATGAGCGCATCCAAATCGGCAGCGTTGGCAATGCAGCCATGCAGCAGTGCATCAAAATGCACAGAATTGGCCTTGTTAAAGCCAGACAATTCGCGGGTAAAGGGATCGATTTCACTGGCAGGATTACGCCCCACCAGACTTTGGTACAAACCTTGAAGGGCAAATTCACGCGCTCGGCTGCGGTCCGATTTGGAGCCTGCTTTGCGTGCGCCGGTGCTGGTGAGTCCTTTACGCGACTGGGGTGGTGGCCGCATTAAATAGACTCCAGCAGGTTAGCCATTTCCACTGCTACACGGGCGGCATCTATGCCTTTGTCGGTTTGCCGTGCAATGGCTTGCTCCATGTTTTCGGTGGTAATAATAGCGTTAGCAATCGGCAGTTGGTAGTCCAGAGAAACGCGGGTGACGCCCGCGCCTGACTCGTTGGCTACCAGTTCAAAGTGGTAGGTTTCGCCGCGAATAATGCAGCCCAATGCAATCAGGGCATCGAAGCCAGCTTTTTCTGCCATGGCTTGCAGTGCAACAGGTACTTCCAACGCTCCGGGAACTGTGACGTGCGTAATGTCATTTTCATCCACGCCCAAGGCTAAGAGCTCATTTTTGCAGGCGCTTGCCAGTGTGTTGGTAATGTCAGCATTAAAGCGCGCTTGCACAATGCCAATCGTGAGTTTTTTACCGTTAAGCCGGTTATCGCTTTGGGCGATAGTGCCTTTGTCTGCGCCAAACATATGTGTTTTTTCCTGAAAAAGGTAATTTATTTGCTGATGTAACCGGTAATTTCTAGACCATAGCCCGTCATACTAGGCATGCGGCGTGGACTACCCATGAGTTGCATCTTGTGTACGCCGCAGTGCAACAGAATTTGTGCCCCTATGCCATAGGTGCGTAAATCCATCCGACCGCGTTCGGGCGCTTGTGCAGCGCGTGCAGTGCCTTCAAACTGTGCCAGCAGTTGCTCGCCGCTTTCGCCACAGTTAAGGAGCACCACTACGCCCTTGCCTTGCGCGTGGATATATTGCAGCGCAGCGTCAAGACTCCAGGAGTGCATGGGGCGTCCAACTTCGAGTGCATCCAGCACCGATAGCGGCTCATGCACCCGAGCTGGCACAGATTCTTGTGCCGACCACTCGCCTTTAACCAGCGCCAAATGCACCCCTTGACCGGTAGAATCTTTAAAAGCATGGGCGGTAAAGTTGCCAAAAGCTGTTTGTAGACTACGTGTGCCTACTTTCTCTATCAACGACTCCACCCGGCTGCGGTGCGCAATGAGGTCGGCAATAGTGCCTATTTTCAGGCCATGCTCGGCGGCAAACAACTGCAAGTCGGGCAGACGTGCCATGGTGCCGTCGTCTTTCATGATCTCGCAAATCACCGCAGTAGGGGAGCAGCCCGCCATACCCGCCAAATCGCAACCGGCCTCGGTGTGACCTGCGCGCATTAGCACGCCGCCATCTACTGCCTGCAGAGGAAAAATATGGCCGGGTTGCACCAAATCGGTGGCAACAGCACGTTTGGCAACCGCCGCTTGTACGGTGCGCGCACGGTCTGCGGCAGAAATGCCGGTGGTTACGCCTTCAGCGGCTTCAATCGACACGGTAAAAGCGGTGCTGTGCTTGGTGCCGTTACGGCTTACCATAGGTGGCAGTTTAAGCAGCTCGCAGCGTTCACGGGTTAAGGTAAGGCATATCAGGCCACGCCCGAAGCGCGCCATAAAATTTATGGCTTCTGCGTTCACGTGGTCGGCTGCTAAAACCAGGTCGCCCTCGTTTTCGCGGTCTTCTTCGTCTACCAAAATCACCATTTTGCCGGCACGCATGTCGGCAACAATGTCTTCAATCGGGGAGATGGGTACGGGTGATGGGGTAGTCATACAAATAATTGTACCTCTATTGCCCCTGCTGCCACTTGTTGAATACACGGTAAGCCAACAATGCTGTAGATGCCATCTGCAAAATATGACGCATACGTTGGGTTCCTAAAGAAGGCAGTACCAACGCCATCACAGTATTGGCAACAGGTAAGACCCACTTAGCGGGAGCTGTGTGAGAGGAAGGTTGGATGGTTTGCTTGATTTCTTTAACCGCATAGCGCAGTTTTAGCCGTTCTAAATCTGCTTTTGCAATCAATAGAGCCTTGCGTTGGTCGTATTCACCAGTGGGGTTCATGGTGCAGTGCCTTCAGTGGTATGAGCGCGGCTGGCGGCTTGGTATAGCGCTTCACGGTCTTTGTCAAATTCGGCAATGGTGGCTGCAAATGGCATGCCGTTGGCGCGGTCTAAAGTTTTGGCGCGTTGCAGCAAAAAAAGCCCAGCCACACTGCACAGCAGCGTGGGCAGCAAAATAGCCAGCAAACGGTAACTTTCCCAAAAATGAATCACCAAACACACGCACACGCCTAGCACGCCAAACAATACCAGCAAAACGCCAGCAAACATCAGGGTCAGGCGCGTGTGCAAGCGTTCGAGTTCTTCGGCCAGCTCTACACTGGCTAGCTCCAGCCGCGTACGAAACAGGCCTAATGCACTCTGGGCCAAGCGGTTGGCAGAGTCTTTCAGGCTGGAAGTAGGGGCAGATGGTTGCATTAGCGGCAAACGTGGCTTATTTGCGGCTCAAAATCACGCCGGCCAAAAAACCTACTGCCGCGGCTATGCCAATCGACTGCCAAGGGTTTTGGTGAACGTAGTTCTCGGTGGCTTGTTTGACTGCTTTAGCAGCATCGGCCGCGGGGCCTTCCAAGTCGAGCATGCGTTGTTTGGCAGCTAAGAGCTTGGTTTCCAACTCAGATTGAATGGCATCTGCATTTGCACCAGATGCGTTATTGGCACGCTGCAACAGGGTTTCTACCTCGGTCAGCAGTGCGCCGAAGTCGGTCATGAGAGCGTCAATAGAAGATGTCATATGGGTATTCTAACTTTTTACGGTAAGCTATAAGATATTGAACAAAATGAAAAAATTTATTGTCTTTGCCTGTCTTGCTTGGTGTTTTGTGTGTCAAGCCCTCATTCTGCAGGGACGTGTAGTCAAAGTGGCTGATGGTGACACTATTACCATCTTGGATGTTGACATGGTGCAGCACAAAATTCGCTTGTCAGGCATTGATGCGCCCGAAAAAAATCAGGCCTTTGGCTGGCGCTCCAAGCATCAATTAGGTTTGATGGTGTTTGGCCAGTGGGTGTCGGTTGAAACACAAAAAAAGGACAAGTACGGGCGGCAAGTGGGCAAGGTGCTCGTGCAGGGGGTTGATGCCAATCTTGCACAAATCAAAAACGGTTTAGCTTGGCATTACACGGCCTATGCCAAAGAACAGAGCACGCAAGACCGTACCGAATATTCAGACGCCCAAACACATGCTCGCGCTCTGCAATTGGGCTTGTGGCAAGACCCGCAGCCAGTGCCCCCTTGGGACTACCGGCGTAGTAAAAAGAAGTAGTTAGTTCTTTGCACCCAGTTCCAGCGCTTCTGCTCTGGATTTTGCCAAAGCCTCTTTGTCGGGGGCAACGGTGGTTGGCCAGCCCGACAAGTGCTGGTGGGTGATGTTGCACAAGGCGCCAATCCACTCAGGGTCATCGTTGAGACAAGGGATGTAATGAAACTGTTTGCCACCGGCATGCAGGAATGCCTCACGCGCTTCCATATTAATTTCTTCCAGTGTTTCCAGGCAGTCGCTGGTAAAGCCCGGGCAGATGACATCCACCCGTTTGATGCCTGCTTGACCCATGGCTATGAGTGTGGGTTCGGTATAGGGTTGTAGCCATTGCGCCCGGCCTAGGCGCGACTGAAAGGTTACTTTGTACTGGTCTTTTTCGAGGTGCAGTGCTTCAGCCAGCAGGCGGGCGGTTTTATAGCATTCGCAGTGGTAGGCATCGCCCAAGGTTAAAGAGCGTTGCGGCACACCATGAAAGCTCATTACCAATTTGTCTGGCTCACCATTTGCTTTCCAAAAACGTTCTACCTTGGCCGCTAGAGCTCCAATGTAGTGCGGGTGGTCGTGGTAGTGGTTGATAAACCGAAACTCAGGCAGAGTGCGCGTGCGCTGCGCCCAAGTGTAGACTGCATCAAACACGCTGGCGGTGGTAGTGGCTGAGTACTGTGGATACGCCGGCACAATCAAAATACGGGTCGTACCCTCGGCCTTGAGGGCATCTAGTTGCGATGCAATATTGGTGCTACCGTAGCGCATAGCCCAGCGTACTTTCACCTGATGGTTGCGTTGGCCTAGCCAGCCTTGCAGCAGTTTGGCTTGTTTTTCTGTCCAAACCTTGAGCGGGGAGCCTTCGGGCGTCCAGATGCTGGCGTATTTGGCGGCCGACTTGGCCGGACGAAACACCAAAATAATGCCGTACAAAATAATCAGCCACAACAGGCGTGGAATTTCTACCACGCGGTGGTCACTTAAAAATTCGGCCAGATAGCGGCGTACCGCTTTGGGGGTGGGCTCGTCAGGTGTGCCTAGGTTGCACAAAAGCACGGCGGTGCGGGGGGCTTGGCCGTGTGAGAAGGGGGGTTCAACGGAAAATGTCATGCAGTATTGTCGTCTTTTTTGGATAAAACTTAGCGCGATGGGTGAATGGTGAGTGTGCTTTCGGTATTTTTTGCAATATCTGCTTCGTCAAGCCACATGGGGGCGTACATGGATGCTGCAAATAGGCCGGCCTGGTCCTCATAGTGCCGATCAAACGGCACGCCACTTTGGCCCAAAGGGTTAACACTCAGGGCTTTCTCGGGGGCGGCAAAGTCGATAATGCGCCGCGTAGAAGGCCCCAACGTTACCGGCCAAGGGGCTTTGCCCATGTCATAAGCCATTTGGTTGGGTGTTTCGCGGCCACCGGGTACTGCAAATGGACCTACATTCAGCATCCAGCCCCAGTATTTTTGAGTGCCTAATGGGTGCTGGTGGGTAAGGGTGTGGTTTTTGCCCCAGCGCCATTCGAGCAGGCTGGAGCCATGCATGTTGCGCAAGTGTGCCATGGCATTGCTCCAAGCGATGCGTGTGGTTTCAAAATGGTTTTCGGTGGTGGGTGTGTTTACGTTGTTCCACCACGGCGATTGCGGGTCTTGCACCAGGTTAAGTAATGCGCCCTCCATCAGTCGGGTTTGCAGCAAATGCTTAAACTGTGCTTCGCCCATTTCGTCGGCCATGGCTTCGTGCGCCAGCTCAAACACGAACTGGGTAAACAGGGTAGGGGTGATAATGTCAGCAGAGTAGTCACCCTGCCATTTTTCAAAAGGTTGCAAAAAAGCCAGTTCGTCGGGGTCGGTAATTACAGAGCGCAGTACCGGTAACAGGTGGCGTAATAGATTAGGCGCATAGTTGTTGCTGTTGAGTTGTTGCAGCGCCTCCATGTCTTTGCCATTCCATTGGCGCGCTGGCTCGGCCAGAATGGCGTTGAGTGCGCGTGCCCGATCGGGCGGGTTGTAGTAGCCCGGCACAGGAACCCCGCTCGGTGGTTGCGGTTGTTGATTTGCAGACAAAATATAGCCACGTTGCGGGTTTTCTTCTTGTGGGTTAAATCCAAAAAAGTAGTAGCCGGGTTTTTCTGCTTCACCTTTTGCAGCATCCAGAATAAAGGCAGGGTTCACGCCATCCGGCCGTTGTGGTAGTTTGGCTGCCGCCCACCAGCCAATGTCTCCGTTGTGGTTAGCCCAAAGAATATTAATACCTGGAGCCTCTATTTTGCTGGCTGCGGTGCGTGCTTTGGCTCGGGTGTCAGCTCGGTTAAGTTCGTAAAACGCCTGCAGCAGGGGGTTGTCTGATTGTAAAAACGTCCACCACATTGACACAGGTGCTTTGCCTAATTGATCAGAAAAAGCATCGGTAACGATTGGGCCGTGGGGCGAGGTGCGCAGTACCAGCTTAACTGGCTCTGCATCTTTGACGTTAATGGTTTCAACACGGCTTTGCAAGTCTGTCCAAGCACCTTGGTACAGCACCTGATTGGGGTTTTCAGGGTTGATGGTTTCAGCTACTAAGTCTACATCATCGTTTTGAAACATGGTGGTGGTCCAACCAAAATCATGGTTGTGCCCCAGCATGGCCATTGGGTTGAGTGCCTGAAAATGGCCATACAACTCAAAATTGGGGTTGCTAATGTGCGCCTCGTACCAGATGGATGGAACTGCAAAGCGGTGGTGTGGGTCGCCCGCTAAAAGTGGTAGACCGCTGGCTGAGAGGTTGCCTGCAATTACCCAGCCATTGCTACCCTCAAACATCGGAATTCCTGCCGCATTAAGCGCTTTGTCGCTGGCGTGGGCCAGGCGGTTTAGCGCATTCCAATCGAGTTGTGCTGTGTCTTGCTCGTCGGTTTGCAGTACGCCCTCGGGGTGCCAGTCAATATCAAATACCTTGAGGTATTGCGGGCCGAGTTTGTCACGAACGTAAGTTAAAGCGGGTTCGGTTTTAAACGCTGCAGCTGATGCATATGCCATGTACCCCATAATGGAAAAGGTGTCTTGCGGAGAAAATGCACGCTTGGGTATACCCAAGGCGTCAAATTCTAGGGGAGGTTTACGGTTGGCAATGTAATGGTTAATGCCATCGAGGTAAGCCAGCAATGCTTGGTACGCCGGGCTGTTGCGGTCGGTATTGGCAACGTACTGGTCGGCGCGAGCGCGTAAGCCCAGTGTGCGAAAAAGTTTGTCAGATTCCAGCATGTCGGGGCCAAATACTTCGGCCAGTTCGCCACGGGCTAGGCGTCGCAAAAGTTCCATTTGAAACAACCGGTCTTGTGCATGCACATAACCAAGTGCGCGGTACATGTCAGTCTCGTTTTGGGCGCGAATATGCGGCACGCCACGCTGGTCATAAATAACGGTGACCATACCTTTAAGGTTTTTAAGCCGGATGTTGCCTTCACGCACCGGCTGCTTGCTGTGCAGGTACCACACTGCAATGCCAGAAGCCACTAGCAACGATAAAGCCAGTAGGACTGCAATAACTTTAAGGGTGGTTTTCATGGCCAGGAAAAATCGAGGAGTGTGAGGTTTAACACCCTCCATCATAGGTTACCCCAGCATCCTTTGCGCGGCAAACATATAAAGAGGTATGCCAATAACGATGTTAAACGGAAACGTAATACCTATCGGTAAACCAAAATAGAGCGAGGCATTAGCTTCAGGTATGGCGTAACGCACTACCGCCGGCACCACTATATAAGACGCACTTGCAGACAGCACCATGAGCAACACCGCATCAGCAGTACCCATGTGGATGAAACGTGCCAATAACAACGCAATTGCAGCATGTACGAGGGGCGCAATGATGGCGTAACCAAATAGTACTGTTGAATTACCTCGCACTTTACCTGCATTTTTGGCTACAAACAATCCCATGTCGAGCATAAAAAAGGCCAGTAGCCCTTTGAAAATATCAACTGTAAATACCTGCATCATGGCCTTGCCGGCATCGGCACTGAGGTAGCCAATGACCAGCGAACCGATGAGCAGTAGGTGTGAGCCGTTGGTAAATGACTCATGCAGTATCTGGCCAATGCCGGGTGTTGGCGTTGTAGAAGTAGTGTTTGCTGTTTGGGTTTTTTTTCGCAAAACATTGGCAAGAATAACCGCCATGATAATGGCGGGTGTTTCCATGAGTACCATGGCTGCTACCATGTGGCCGCTGTAGGCCATTTGCTGGTTTTCCAAGTATTGCATAGCTGCAATAAACGTGACAGCGCTGATGGAGCCATACGACGCAGCAATAGCTGCAGCATCCAGCGGCCTTACCCATTTTTTGAGAATGTTGTAGCCCATTGTGGGAATAATTACAGCCATCAGCATGGCGGCACCAATGCTGTACAGCGCTGGTTGGGTAAAACCGGATTGTGCCAGGGCAAAGCCACCTTTGAGGCCGATGGCCATTAATAGATAGAGCGACAAAAACTTGGCTACAGAGGACGGAATTTCCAGATTAGAGCGTACCGCACCGGCAAAGACGCCGAGGAAGAAGAACAAAATGGCTGGGTCTAACAGGTTGTGCATGGTTTTAGCTTTCATGCCAATGCTAATAAAAAATACACATAATGTAAAATTGATATTTATATAAATATCTATAGATAAATATCTATGCAAATTACCTTGCGGCAGATGCGTTTGTTTTTGGCATTGGCTGAGACCGGCAGTGTGACCGCCGCTGCGCGTGCCATGCACGTGACCCAGCCAACCGCCACCATGCAGCTGCAAAAAATTGCAGAGTCGGTGGGTTTGCCCTTGTTTGAGGTCATTTCTAAAAAGGTGCACCTTACCGAGGCTGGGCGTGAGTTGGCGCAATCGGCGCGTACCATTGCCAACGAATGGGAGGCCTTTGATCAAAAAATGGATGCTATTCGTGGCCTTACCCGGGGTCGGCTGCGTGTGGCGTTGGCAAGCACTGCCAAATATTTTGTACCGCGCCTGCTGGGTGAGTTTTGTGCGCAGTACCCCGATATTGAAATTGCCCTAGAGGTGCTCAACCGCAGCGGGGTGGTGGAGCGCTTACGCCAAAATATGGATGATATTTACATTATGTCAATGCCACCTGTTGATATGGATGTGGAAACCCATATTTTTATGCCAAATCCTTTGGCGGTCATTGCTGCGTCCACCCATCCGTTGGTACAAAACACGAATGTCACGTTGGATGCTTTGCAAAACGAACGCTTTATTTTGCGCGAGCGCGGCTCCGGTACCCGCATGGCAGTGGATGAGTTTTTTAAAAACCAGCAGTTCAAACCCAATCTGCGGCTTGAACTTGGTAGTAATGAGGCTGTTAAAGAAGCGGTTGCTGGTAACTTGGGGCTTGCCATTTTGTCAAGGCATACCCTCAGTGGCAATTTAAAGCACAGTGGCGTCGCCGAGTTAAATGTGCAGGGTTTTCCCATTCAATCGAACTGGTTTATTGTGTATCCCAAGGCCAAACAGTTGTCGCCCATTGCTAAGGCGTTTTTGAAGAATTTATGTTAATGCCGCACTGCGGCTTGTAAAACATTGGCTGCCCACTGATTAAGGCTCATGCCCCGCGCCTGCGCTTCGATGAGCGCCGCACTGTGCACCTCGGGTGCAACGCGTAGCATTAGTTTGCCACTGGCAGGTTTTAGCGCTTTGAGACCGTTTTTTTCGCAGTCTGCAATATAAAAATCAATGGCATTATGAAAATCTTGAGTTAACCGCTCAACTCTGTCGCCCTCAAAAGTGATGCTGGCGTGGGCAGGCAAACCGAGTACTTTGCCCCAGAACACTCCGTCTTCTTCAGAAAATTCAACCTTTGCCGTGTAACCTTTGTAATGCATGCTGTTCATACTTTCACTCCTACGGCAGTAAGCCAGTTCCGAATCTCCTTGATCTGGTACTGCTTTGCCTCATTGCCTGGATGCGGACGGTGGGCGTGTTTGATGCCACCATTTAGAACTAAAGCAACACGTGAACCTTCGCCTTCTCGCACACTTCCACCCAATCCAATGACCAGTGACTCTATGTCTGCAAATTTAATATTGCTGGATACAGGCTTCGAAAAAATTGCGTTCAGCGTTTTAGTGTGCTTACTATTCATGGTTGATATTTTAGCTTTGAAGCAGAGATATGCAAGCAATTAGTGATTGCATTAATAGCACTCACACCACTGCGCACCGCCCCCTCCAGCGTAGCAGGGTAAGGG
>CALPVM020000022.1 GCA_943327015.2 Akkermansia muciniphila | reverse complement strand
TTTTGCGCGGGCATTCAGTTCTTCAACCGTGCTGTCAACCCGCTGAATGACGCTGGATATAACACCATCGGCGTGGTTCAACACCGATTCGTCGGTGTTTCCTTTAACGCGTGCTTGATTTAATGCTTCGCTGACGCGTCCGGCAAAGTTATTGATGTGTAAGCCAATGCGACGACCTGTATCGCCAGATGCGGTTGATAGTCTGCGAACCTCTGCTGCTACCACGCTAAAGCCTCTGCCAGCAACACCTGCACGCGCTGCCTCAATGGTGGCGTTAATAGAAAGTAGATTGGTTTGACGGGCAATGAGGGCAACTTCATTGGCCATGCTCTGCAAGCCGCTGGACACTTGCTCGAGTGACTCCATGTTTTCTAAAACAGCAGCCCGAGATTGCTCGCGTGATTCTGATACTTCGCGTGATTTGGTAATAATGGCACGTAGATCTTCGTCGCACTGAGCCAGAACGGTGGCGCGTTGGTTTGCGTCCTTTTGTCCTGTGGGAGCCGTGATCTGATCGAGCTGCGTGATGATTGAGCTAAAGCCCTGCAGCATTTCATCGACAGAGTTTTGCATTTGTCCTTGCACGTTGTCGATGTGCGATTTCCATAATGCAGTGGCGTTTTCCATCAGCATGCTGGCTTCGTTGGCATGACCAGTTTGAATAATGACGGAGCGGCCGTTTGTAGCTGTTACAAAAAAACCTGCCGCAAAAAGAAATGCGCCAGATGCCCATTGCGCCCAAAGGATTTCTGTCAGCATGGCTGCAAGCCAAAAAAGACCTGCAATCAAAATAAGAACCTTGGGCCAGATTTTGCTGGAATGACTAAACATGGAGTGATGGTGAGAGTTTTTTCTAGACTAATATCAATTCAAGAATGATTGTAACGTTCAAATCTTTTTGTAGTATCTGAAACTACTGCCAAAAGCATTGTTAATTCAGGGGGTTGCCTAGTATTTTTTCTTGTTTCATCCAAGTGAGTGTGTCGTTTGTAAGGGTGTTGAAAGGTGTTTCAAGGTATTGCAACTCACGCATAGCTTTGGATGAGTCCACGTGTAAGTGGTGGCATGTGAGCATGGCGCTTTCGGGTGTCATGTCGGGTTCTTTGCGGCTGATAAGTGACCAGCGGTAGGTGAGTTGTGCAAAAGCCATTAAAGCCCAGCCGGGTGTTGCTTTACGCGGTGTTTTCTTCAAAAGAACCGAACCTACATGGTGCACAAAGTCTACGAAGCTGACATGCTCACCGCCCAAAAGGTAGCTGTTGCCAAATTTTTGTTGTTGCCATGCGCTTACGTGTGCTTTGGCAATTTGCCGCACATCAGCAAAGGAACCTACGCCGGGTGGTATGCCGGGCAGTTTTTCCTGGTCAATCAGCATGATAAGACGCGCCCAATTATGGCGGTCGCCCGGGCCCAAAATGTGGGAGGGGTTGAGCACAATCCAGGGTAGCTTAGATTGGCGCACCGCTTGTTCGGCCAGATACTTGCTGCGTTCGTAGTTAATCCAGCTTTCTCCCCCGCGTTGTGGGGTGGCCTCGGTCATGGTTTCTTTTACCAAATGCGAATAGGCTGAAACAGAAGATGTGTGTACAAAAGCCTGCACCCCTATGGATTCTGCTGCACGTAACAGGTTGCATGTGCCTTGCACATTGGTGGCGGTTTGCGCTGCGGCTTCGGGGCGCCACATGCTGGTATCTGCTGCTGCATGAAACACTGCTTGGCAGCCTTGCATGGCTTTTTTCAGTGACGATATATCCGATAGCACCGCCCGTACCGGATTAGCTCCCAACGAGCGTAGGTAAACATCGGATTCATTGCGCCTTGACAGGGCGTGCACAGTGCAGCCCGCGGCCTGCAGTTCGCGCAGTAAATGGCCACCCAAAAAGCCTGTGGCTCCGGTTAAAAATACATCGGTCATGTGTGTAACTTTCTGCTTTGGTGCGTAATCGCAAAGGGTTATGAGGCGCCTGGCCTAGTATCTGCCCAAGCTGATATTGGCAATTTTTATGTTCGAATAAGGGAAGTGTCAACCATGTCTAGAATACCATCTACCTTGGCTATGCCAGGCCTTGCCGAAGACTATCCAGACGATTTTTTAGCTTCCTCTGATACTCCAGCCAAGGGTTTACTCGCACGTTTATTGCATGGCTTGCATTCGCGTTCTGACATTCCCTTGCGGGTGGCGTTATGGAATGGGGCGATTTATGATTTGGGGGCGCAGCCCAAGGTGACTGTGCATTTGCCCACACCAAAGGCGTTACAGTTTTTTTTGCCGCCAAGCTTAGATAATTTGGCAGAGGGTTATGTTCAGGGGCATTTAAACGTGCAAGGTACAGCGCGTGATGTGGTGGAGGCCGCCTCACATTTGGCGCATGTAAAAGTACCCATAAAAGGTCAGTTCGGTCGCATCTTTAGCCCCAGACAGCACGACCGCCAGAAAGATGCCAGTGCTATAGAGCAGCACTACGATGTGTCGAATGATTTTTACAGCCAGTGGCTGGACAAAAACATGGTTTATTCGTGTGCATATTTCCCTGAGCCTAACTTAACACTGGAGCAAGCGCAAACGGCAAAGCTGGATCATATTTTGAAAAAAATTATGCTGCAACCGGGTGAGCGTTTGCTGGACATTGGTTGTGGATGGGGTGCGCTGGCCATACGCGCAGCACAAAAATATGGTGCTAAGGTAGTGGGGGTGACCTTGTCTCAAAACCAATATGCTTTGGCAAAGGAGCGGGTGGCTGAAGAAGGCTTGACCGACGAGGTCGACATCAGATTAGAGGACTACCGCGACATTGCCCCCTATGCAGGTCAGTTTGACAAAATAACCTCGGTGGGTATGTTTGAGCATGTCGGTCTTAACCATTTACCTATGTATTTTGCCAAGATCAGGAGCCTGCTGCGTGATGGTGGCTTGGTGCTTAATCATGGCATTACATCGACCGACCCGAATAGCGGATCTTCGCCGCTGGGTGCGGGTCGATTTATAGAAAAATATGTGTTTCCTAACGGTGAGGTGCCGCACATCAGTTTAGCTTTGCGTTCCATGCAAGAAGCTGGTTTAGAAGCTTTGGATGTGGAGTGTTTGCGTCGCCATTATGCTAAAACCCTGTTGCACTGGTCAGATAATTACGAGAGCCACAGCAGCATCCTGAGTGGCTTGGTGAGCGATACCACATATAGAATATGGCGCGTATACTTGGCCGGCTGCGCCCATGCGTTTGCCCAAAACTGGGTCTCTATCTACCAAGTGCTTGCCTGTAAGTCAGGGGTTTTGCCGGTCTTAAATCCCACGCCTTGGTCGCGTGCCTATATGTACCCCTAGAACTTTGCTCATTTGCTTGCATATGCCAGCAGCACATCGTAGCTCATGGGCAGGCCTTGTGGCGTGCGTATCTGTTCAAAAGCAGCTTCCAAAGTTTGCCAACTGCTTCGTCCCATCAAGGTACTTCTGCTCCCCGCTGTGACTTGGTTGGCGCCAACGTCTTTTACAGCTCTCAAAAGCATTTTGAGGTCCGGATAATGCAGCGTAAAAGTTTTGCATTGGATGTGAATATCTCTAAAGCCAAGGTTGAACAAAACTTTATAAATTTCTTCTGGAGTCGTAAATGTCAGTGTGTGTTGGTAATTGTCTACGGCACTAAACGCTTGGCGTAGTTCTTTGAAAGTATCGGTACCCAAGGTGCTTACAGCCAGTAATCCGTTTGGCTGCAACACTCTGTGAGCCTCAGTAAATACACGGCCGGTGTCGCACCACTGAATACTAAGGCTAGACCACCACAGGTTAAAACTTGCGTCGCAAAAGGGCAGGGCTTCAATGTCTGCAACGCAGCGGTGTTGGCCAGTGTCTAGGGTTTGCGTCAGCATCGCAGGTGCAAAGTCCACCAATGTAAGCGCAGCATCTGGCCAGTGCGATTGCATCAAACGCGCACCAAAACCTGTTCCGCAACCCGCATCCAAAATGCGGGCTTGTTTTGGTAGATTCCGGTAGTCTAAGCCGGCTAAAAGTTGCGCGCACACCTCTTTTTGCACCACTGCAGCAGCAGCGTAGCTGGTTGCTGCGCGGTTAAATGATTGGCGTACCGACTGTTTTGCGTGAACTTGCAAAATATTTAGTCGTTTACCAGCACCAGTTTGCCTTGCACCTTGCGCGATGCCATATGGGCAAACGCTGCTTTAAGTTCCATTACCGGCATGATGCTGTCAATCACGGGTTTGATTTTGCCAGTGCCGTACCACTGGGCAAGTGTCATCATCATTGCGGTGTTGGCTTGGGGTTCGCGTTTGGCAAACTCACCCCAAAACACGCCCACAATCGATGCACCTTTAAGTAAGGTTAAATTGAGTGGCAATGCAGGAATCGGGCCAGACGCAAAACCCACCACCAGATAGCGGCCTCGCCACGCGATGGTGCGGAATGCGGGCTCAGCCAAATCGCCACCCACGGGGTCGTAAATGATGTCAGGTCCTTTGCCATCGGTAAGGGCTTTTATTGCATCGCGCAAATTTTCAGTGCTGTAGTTGATAGTGGCATCTGCGCCAATGGATTGGCACAAAGCACATTTTTCGGCGCTGGAAGCAGCAGCAATTACTTTCGCGCCCATGGCTTTGGCAATTTGGATCGCTGCAGTTCCCACGCCACCCGCTGCACCTAATACGAGCACAGTTTCGCCGGCCTTGAGTTGCGCACGGTCTACCAGTGCATGGTAAGAAGTGGCGTAAATCATGATGAAAGCAGCAGCATCCACCATTGGAAAACCGGGGGGCAGGGGCATGCACAATGCAGCAGGTGCCAAGGTATGCGTTCCAAAACCGCCGGTGCCGCTCAGGCAAGCCACGGCTTGGCCCACTTTCAGGTGTTTAACACCATCGCCCACAGCCTGCACCACGCCAGCATATTCCGCACCCGGCACAAAGGGCAGGGCAGGTTTGATCTGGTACTTGTTCTGCACCATCAAAATATCCGGAAAGTTCAGGCTTGCGGCCTTTATTTCAATCAGAACCTCTCCCGCTTGGGGTTGCGGGGTGGGTAGTTCGCGCCAGTTCAGGGCATCAACGCCCACCGGATTCTCACAAAGCCATGCATGCATAGTGCTTACTCCAAAAAATGATGCTGGATGATAATCGCGCCAGCGTGTAAAAAATGTCCCGTGGGTGACGTTTTAAATGCTTTGAGCGTTAGTTCTGCGCTTAGGCACCTACAATACGGGAGTAATTTGATCAACTATGAAAATTCTTATTTCTAACGACGATGGCTATATGGCGCCCGGTATTGTGGCACTGTATGATGCTTTAAAGGATGTGGCCGAGGTGGAGGTGGTGGCACCGGAGCACAACAACAGCGCAAAGTCCAATGCCCTTACGCTGCATTCTCCACTGTACGTGCACCGTGGCAGCAATGGTTTTCGCTATGTCAATGGCACACCGGCCGATTGTGTACACATTGCGCTTACTGGCTTGTTAGACTATCGCCCCGACCTCATTGTGTCTGGCATTAACAACGGCGCCAATATGGGAGACGACACCATTTACTCTGGCACGGTGGGCGCTGCTATGGAAGGGTATTTATTCGGCATACCAGCCATCGCATTTTCGCAAGTGCAACGCGACTGGTTGCACCTGGACAGTGCAGCCCGCAAAGCGCGTGAACTGGTGCTGGCTTTACAACCTCAAATTGCTGCAGCTAAGCCATGGTTGCTGAATGTAAATATTCCCAATTTGCCATTCGATGACATCGGTGCACTCAAAGTCTGCCGCCTAGGGCGTAGGCATGCGGCTGAAAATGTGATCAAGCAGCAAAGTCCACGCGGTGACACCATGTACTGGATTGGCAGCGCCGGCCCGGTGATGGACGATGCTGAGGGTACCGATTTTCATGCCACTGCCCAAGGGTGTGTGGCCTTGACACCACTCAAAGTAGATTTAACAGACCACGGTCAGTTGGCGCACTGGTCAGCATTCAATCATCTCTGCACATGAAGCAACGCCCTTCATTCCCTGCGCGTTTGGACAGTACGCTTGCCAAAAGCAGCCCCGCCACCAGCAAGCCCATGCCTGTAGCAGTGCCCGTGCCGCAAGGATTGGGCATGGATTCGAGTGCTGTGCGTTCGCGAATGGTGCAAAATCTCGGGCAGCAGGGGGTACGCGATCCCTTGGTGTTGGCTGCCATGGGTGCTATAGAGCGGCATCGCTTTGTAGACAGTGCCTTGGTAAACCAAGCCTATGAGGACACCAGTTTGCCGATCGGGTTGGGGCAAACCATTTCCAAGCCTGGCGTGGTGTCACGCATGGTTGAGTTGCTACGTAATGGTGCTACCGGCAAGCTTGGACGTGTACTTGAAATTGGTACCGGCTGTGGTTACCAGGCAGCAGTACTTAGTATGTTGGCAGACGAAGTTTATAGTATTGAGCGGCTACGTGGTCTGCACGACAAAGCGCGCGACAATTTGCGTCATATGCGTTTGCCGCATGTGCATTTGCTGTTTGGTGATGGCATGCAGGGTTACGCCAAGGGTGCGCCTTATGCTGCCATTATTTCTGCGGCAGGTGGGGAGGCATTGCCAACCGCATGGATCGATCAATTGGCTGTAGGAGGGCGCTTGGTTGCGCCTGTGGTGAACCCATCAGCCCAAGGAGCAACGCAAGCCTTGATGGTCGTAGATAAAACGCCACAAGGAATAAAGCAAACGGTATTGGAGCCCGTGCATTTTGTGCCACTAAAATCGGGTATTGCCTAGGGCATGAGTTAAAGGAAGATTAAAGATGGTGGGTCATAAACGTATTTTTTTTGTTTCGGTTTGTGTGGTTTTGTTGGCGGCTGTTTCGGGTTGCAGCACAAAATCGCGTTACCGTCCTCCAGTAGAAGACAGGCCAAGCGCGTCTGCCCGTCCATCTGCTGTCAGCGACTCTCGCGAGCAAGTGGTCAAGCAACCTCCGGGGTTTGAGAATGCAGGCAAGGCAGGCTATTACACCGTCAAACCCGGTGACACCCTGATTCGTGTTGGTTTAGACAATGGTCAAAGTTACAAAGACATTGCACGTTGGAATGCACTGGAAGACCCGAATAAAATTGAGGTTGGCCAAGTATTGCGTGTGGTTCCTCCCGTAAGCACGGAAGTTGCAGTTGCCAAACCGGTTGCCATGCCAGCCGTAGCAACCACTGCACTTCCACCAGTATCTTCGGCTGCAGCATCACATACTCCAACTGCGAGTTCTGCGCCTAACAAACCAGCAACTTCTGCAAAACCACCACCTCCAGTGGCTGGTGCTGTAGCTTCTGCCCCGATAGCTGCCCCGGTAGTTGCCCAGGCTAAGCCAGCGGCCACACCCTCTGAGCCCGCAACTCCTGCCTCAACGCCTAATAATGACGATGACTTGGGTTGGATTTGGCCGGCCAAGGGGCCAGTTTTGGCCAATTTTGAAGACCCCAAAAACAAAGGTCTTGACCTCGGCGGTACGGCAGGCGATCCTGTTGTAGCAGCTGCCGATGGTAAGGTAGTGTACGCCGGAGCTGGTTTGCGTGGTTACGGCAATTTGGTTATTCTTAAGCACAATGCCACTTATTTGTCGGCTTATGCGCACAACCAGTCCTTGGCGGTTAAAGAAGACCAAACCGTTAAAAAAGGACAAAAAATTGCAGAAATGGGCAGCAGTGATGCAGAGCGCGTCAAACTGCACTTTGAGGTACGCAGGCAAGGAAAACCGGTTGATCCTGCCAAGTACCTGCCTAGCCGTTAATTGTTGAGACTACATTCTGCATGACAGACCACAACACACTGGTTGAAACTTCGACCGATGGCACCCTCGAGGTCAAATCGCTTGATCTCGAAGCCCAAGGCATTGCCCATAAAAGCGATGGCAAGGTTGTTTTTATTGAGGGTGCACTCCCTTTTGAGCGTGTAAGTGCGCACATTCATCGCAGTAAAAACAGTTTTGATAAAGGCACTTTAACGGTTATTCACCGGGAGTCATCGCAACGGGTCCGACCGGACTGCCCGCATTTCGGTTTACATGAAGGTGCTTGTGGTGGCTGCAAAATGCAGCATTTACATCCCAGCGCACAAATTGCCATTAAACAAAGGGTGCTGGAAGACAACCTGTGGCATATCGGCAAAGTCAAGCCAGAACAAATACTGCGCCCCATTGAAGGGCCGGCGTGGGGTTATCGTTACCGTGCCCGTTTGTCGGTGCGTTATGTTCGAAAAAAAGGCGCTGTGCTTATTGGTTTTCATGAGCGTAAAAGCCGCTACGTTGCCGACATGAAGCAATGCCTTGTGCTTGAGCCGCGTGTGAGTGCCTTGCTATTGCCGTTGCGTGCACTTATTGCGTCTTTAGAAGCGGTAGAAACTTGCCCCCAGATCGAGGTGGCTGTAGGTGACGCAGCAGGTTCACGTGCCAATGTCATCGCGCTGGTGTTGCGCCATTTGGAGCCTTTAAGCGTTGCCGATCAATCTAAGCTCCGCCAGTTTGGCATTGACCATGCGGGAGTGCAGTGGTGGCTGCAAGCCAAAGGCCCTGACACCATTGTGCGGCTGCCAGAAGCGCCGGAGCATGTCACGCCTCAGTTGGCGTACCATTTGCCGGAATATGGCATTACCATGCCATTTAGGCCGACTGACTTTACGCAGGTCAACCCGCTTATCAACCGCGTGTTGGTTTCGCGTGCACTCGGTTTGTTGGCCGTACAGCGTCATGAGCGCGTGATTGACTGGTTTTGTGGCTTAGGAAACTTCACTTTGCCATTGGCCACCCAGGCTAAAGAAGTTTTGGGTATTGAGGGTGCCGAGGCGTTGGTACAGCGCTCGCGCGATAATTTAAAGTCAAATCAGTCGCAACCCCGGGTGGGAAGTCCCTTAGCTGCAACGCAATTTGAAGCGCGAAATCTGTTTGAAATGACGCCCGACCTACTTATGGCAGATGGTGTTGTCAACAAGTGGTTAGTTGATCCCCCGCGTGAAGGCGCTTATGCTTTGGTGCAGGCGTTGGCCGCTTTACACCAGTCTCCGGATGCACGTGCAGCTTGGCAACCTCCGCAGCGCATTGTGTATGTAAGTTGCAATCCGGCTACTTTAGCGCGTGATGCTGGTGTGTTGGTGCACCAGGCTGGTTATCGGTGTTCAGCAGCGGGTATGGTCAACATGTTTCCTCACACTGCACATGTCGAGAGCATTGCAGTATTTGAGTTGGCTTAATGCCCGGATTTATCTTTCTCTGATTTTTTGGATTTGCTGTCCTCCACAATTTCCTCTTCTGGTGGCGGAGGTGGCTTGAGGCCTTGCGGAGCTATGCCTTCGATATTGTTCTCACGCATGTAAAGATCCATTTCTTTCCAGCCGGAAAATACGGCTGATTTGGGTGCTTTTTCGTTTAAAGAATAGCAGTCTTCAATACTACGCAAGCCATGTCTACAGGCGCTGCCTATGGCTTTACCATCGGCCTCACGCTGCACCACTCTGGGGTCTGCCAGCAATGCAGCCAGGTCGCAACCAGACAGCAACAGAACAACAGTGAATAAAAGTGACCGTTTAATCATGATTTTGGAGTAGGGTGTCAGATTTTATCGGCACATTGTCTAACTTATTAAGTACGCATTGTACCAATGGGTCAAAAAAAAGGCCCCTAAGGGCCTTGTATGACAGTGAGTAAAGCTTACTCAGAGTCACCACCAAAAATACCCAATAGAGCCAGTAAGCTTTGGAACACATTAAAAATGTCCAGATACAGGGCCAGGGTTGCAGAGATGTAGTTGGTTTCGCCACCATCAATAATTTGCTTGATGTCATACAACATGTAGGCACTAAATAAACCAATCACTGCCATGGAAATAGCCATCATGCCCGCAGTAGAGCCCACAAATACATTAACAATACTACCCACCAATAACACGATGGTGCCAATAAACAGCCATTGACCCATGCCGGACAAGTCACGTTTAATGACAGTGGCCAAACTGGCCATAACCAAAAACACACCTGCCGTGCCGCCAAACGCAGTCATGATGAGCTCTGGGCCGTTTTTGAAACCCAGCGTAGCCTCAATAATGCGCGACAGCATCAAGCCCATGAAGAATGTAAAGCCCAGCAAAACCGGAACGCCTGTAGCGGACTCTTTGGTCTTTTGGATTGCAAACATAAAGCCGATAGCACCACCCAAAAAGACGGCTATACCTAAAAAGCCGCTTAAAAATTGGGTAATGCCAGTGGCTACGCCCAACCAAGCTCCCAAAACAGTGGGAACAAGGCTTAAGGCCAATAACCAATAGGTGTTACGCAGCACTTTATTGCGCTCTACAGCCATTGCGCCATAACCAGCGCTGGTCTGGAAGGGGGTAGGTTGATTGATCATCATATACTCCTTAAAAGTAATTGCATTTGCAAGGATGTCTGTAGTATACCAATACAGCGTGTCAATGCTTATTCCAGTCTCGTTGTAGTGTTTTGAGCTTGAAAATGTTAGTACGCCAGCCGCTCGGGGTGAATTTCTTGCAAAATGGTGGTGGCAATTTCTTCAATCGACTTGGTGGTGGTAGATAACCAGCGTATTCCAGTGCGTCGCATCATGGCTTCGGCCTCGCTTACTTCCATTTGGCAATTTTCAAGCGCCGCATATTTGGAGTTGGGGCGCCGCTCGTTGCGAATTTCACTCAGGCGCTCCGGCTGAATTGTCAGGCCAAAAATCTTGTGCTTGTGGGGTAGCAACGCGGGTGGAAGCTGCCGGCGTTCAAAGTCTTCAGGAATCAGCGGATAGTTGGATGCCTTTAGTCCGTACTGCATCGCCAGATAGAGCGAGGTTGGCGTTTTGCCGCTGCGGCTGACCCCCACCAAAATCACATCGCTTTGCTCTAAGTCGCGGTTAGATTGACCATCGTCATGCGCTAGCGAGAAGTTGATGGCCTCAATCCGGTCGTGGTACTCCTTGCTTTTGCTGGCATCACTAAAGCGCCCGATGCGGTGATTGGATTTGAGTTTAAGCTCAATTTCCAGCGGGTTTACAAACGTGCCAAACATGTCCAGCAGCATACCCTGGCAACCGTCTTGAATTACCTTGAGAACCTCCATATTCACCAAGGTGGTAAAAACAATTGGCTTATTGCCATCCACCACCCCTGTGTGATTGATCTGGCGCACCGCTTGGTGTGCCTTATCTACGGTATCCACAAATGGAAGTCTGATGTGGCGAGCCATTACCTCAAACTGCGCGAAAATGGCATTTCCAAAGGTTTCGGCGGTAATGCCGGTTCCATCGGACACAAAGAATACGGTACGTTGGTGCATAAAACGGTATTTTGATAAGGAGCCAGAATATCGCCCCTACAATGTCCGCAATTTACCGTATTTTGTGAGACTGCAACACTTATTTGAACAACTATTCTTGCATTGCACAAGTTTGAATTTATTTTATTGGAGTATGGAATGTCGCAATTGTTTAGCCCTACCGACTGGGTAGTACCTTTTGAAAACCTGCGTATGACCGATGTGGAGTCGGTTGGCGGTAAAAACGCCAGCTTGGGCGAGATGATTTCGCAATTGCCCACCGGTGTGCGCGTGCCGACTGGCTTTGCAACCACGGCACACGCCTTCAGGGCATTTTTGGCGCATGGCGATTTGTCTGCCAAAATCAACGCCCGTTTGTCCGCGTTAGATACCGAAGACGTGCGTGCTTTAGCGCAGGCTGGCGCTGAAATTCGCGCATGGGTTGAGAATCAACCTTTTCCTGCAGAGTTGGAGCAGGCAATCCGCCAAGCCTTTGCAACCCTGAGCGCCGATAACGCCCAAGCTTCGTTTGCGGTACGTTCATCTGCTACGGCAGAAGACCTACCCGATGCATCCTTTGCCGGCCAGCAAGAAACATTTTTAAACGTGACCGGAATTGACGACATTTTGCACAAAATGCGTGAAGTATTTGCATCACTCTACAACGACCGGGCTATCAGCTACCGAGTGCACAAAGGCTTTGCCCACGAAAACGTGGCATTGAGTGCAGGTGTACAGCGCATGGTGCGTTCCGATGTGGGTGCTGCAGGTGTAATGTTTACTATGGACACCGAGTCCGGCTTTACCGACGTCGTGTTCATTACCTCCAGCTATGGTCTGGGCGAAACAGTGGTGCAAGGTGCTGTTAATCCGGACGAGTTTTATGTGCACAAGCCCATGCTGCAGCAAGGCAAACGTGCAGTGATCCGTCGCAACTTGGGCTCTAAGTTGTTGCAGATGGAGTTTTCTACCCCCGCTGAAAAAGCCGCTACCGGTAAACTGGTTAAAACCACCGATGTGCCGGCAGAGTTGCGTAACCGCTATTCTTTAAACGATGACGATGTAGAGCAATTATCGCGTTATGCCTTGGTAATTGAGGCACATTACGGCCGCCCCATGGACATTGAATGGGGCAAAGACGGTGTGGACGGCCAACTCTACATTTTGCAGGCTCGGCCTGAAACTGTAAAAAGCCAGGCTGGCAACAGTGCCGAATACAAATACAAGCTCAAAGGCACCAGCACCGTGCTGGTGGAAGGTCGTGCTATTGGGCAAAAAATTGGCACTGGACCGGTGCGTGTGGTGCACAGCATCAGCGAAATGGACAAAGTGCAGCCCGGCGACGTGCTGGTAACCGACATGACCGATCCTAATTGGGAGCCGGTGATGAAGCGCGCCTCGGCCATAGTGACCAACCGTGGCGGCCGAACTTGCCACGCCGCCATTATTGCGCGTGAACTTGGCATCCCTGCGGTAGTAGGTTGTGGGCGTGCCACAGAACTACTGCAAGAGGGCATGCTGGTTACCGTAAGTTGCGCCGAGGGTGATACTGGCTTTATTTACGATGGTTTGCTGGAAACCGAGGTGTCTGAAGTACAACGCGGTACCATGCCCGATATACCGGTCAAAATCATGATGAACGTGGGCAACCCGCAATTGGCGTTTGACTTTTGCCAACTGCCAAACCAAGGCGTGGGCTTGGCGCGGCTGGAGTTCATTATTAACAACAACATTGGCGTACACCCCAAAGCCATTTTGGACTATCCCAATGTCGATGCTGATCTTAAAAAAGCCGTAGAGTCGGTCGCGCGTGGACATGCTTCACCCCGTGCTTTTTATGTGGATAGGGTCGCCGAAGGCGTAGCCACCATTGCAGCAGCTTTCTGGCCCAAACCGGTTATTGTGCGTTTGTCCGACTTCAAGAGCAACGAGTACCGCAAATTGATTGGCGGTAGTCGATACGAGCCCGAAGAAGAAAACCCCATGCTAGGTTTTAGAGGAGCTGCACGCTATATTAGCGCCGAGTTTGGCGAGGCATTTGCCATGGAGTGCGAGGCACTTAAACGTGTGCGTAACGACATGGGTTTGACCAATGTGCAGGTAATGGTGCCATTTGTGCGTACGCTTAACCAAGCCCGGCGTGTAACTGAGTTACTGGGGCACCATGGACTGCGCCGAGGTGAGGCGGATCTTAAGCTGATCATGATGTGCGAAATACCAAGCAACGCAATCCTGGCAGATCAGTTTCTCGAGTTTTTTGATGGATTCTCCATCGGCTCCAACGACCTTACCCAGCTTTCACTCGGCTTGGATCGGGACTCAGGTCTCGAACTCTTGGCCGCAGATTTTGATGAGCGTGACCCTGCCGTCAAAGCGTTAATTTCCATGGCAATCAACGCTTGCAAGCGGCAGGGAAAATACATTGGTATTTGTGGTCAAGGCCCTAGCGACCATCCTGATTTTGCAATTTGGTTGGAGGAGCAGGGCATCACTTCCATATCACTAAATCCAGATACAGTAATTGCCACTTGGCAAAATCTTGCCAAGGCATGACAGAGGTAACAGTCTCCAAGCGCTGGCGTTGGCATGCAGCACTTTTGGGGCTGTGGGCCTTGGCCTCCTTTGGGGTAGTGTTTTTTTCTCGTGATCTTGATCGTTTACTGGGGTGGGATAGCTGGAGCTTTTGGTATGCTGCACAAGGCTCCGTACTGATTTTCTTAGCTATTGTCGTGTTGTATGCCTGGTTAGCCAATCGTCACGATATTTCTATTTCCGACTTTGATGCT
>CALPVM020000021.1 GCA_943327015.2 Akkermansia muciniphila | reverse complement strand
GGCGTTACTCCCAGCATGTCAAACGCCAGCAAAGCGGCAGCTTGCGCTAAGGCTTCTAGCATCAACACACCCGGCATAACGGGACGGTGCGGAAAATGGCCATTAAAAAAAGGCTCGTTGATAGTAACGTTCTTGATCGCCTGAATCGACTTACCCTTGTCAATCGAGAGCACCCGATCAACCATTAAAAAAGGATACCGATGCGGCAACTGCTTCAAAATTTGGTGAATATCCATATTATTTCTTCAACTCATTTTCTAGGTTTTTGATGCGCTCACGCAGGCGATGCAGTTGTTTCACAGTAGCCGCATTACGCTCCCAGGTGGCGTTGTCGTCAATCGGAAACATGCCTGTGTAGTGCCCCGGCTGGCTGATGGACTTGGTAACCACACTGGCTGCAGAAATGTTGACGCGGTCCGCCAGCGTGAGGTGCCCTAACACAATCGCGCCGCCACCCACAGTGCAATGTGCACCAATGGTGGCACTTCCTGCAACGCCTACACAGCCCGCCATGGCGGTGTGTTTACCCACATGTACGTTATGCCCGATTTGAATCAGATTGTCGAGCTTAACGCCGTCTTCAATGACCGTATCGTCCAATGCACCACGATCAATACAGGTATTAGCACCAATTTCGACATCGTTGCCGATACGCACCGCACCAAGCTGCTCAATTTTTTCCCAGCGGCCCTCAAACGGGGCAAAACCAAAACCATCGGCCCCGATCACCACCCCAGCGTGCAGAATACAACGCTCACCTACGACACAGTCTTCGCCAATGGTTACACGCGACTTGAGCACGGTATCAGCACCAATCTGCGCACCCGCTTCCACCACACACAAAGGCCCGATGCGCGCTGTAGCATGCACCCGGGCAGTAGCATCAATTACTGCGCTAGGGTGGACGCGCGGAGCTTGTGTATGGTTGTGATTTTGCTGGCGCAAGGCATCACGCTGCTGCTTCCAAAAACGCGTAAGCCGTGCAAAATACAGGTAGGGTTGCTCTGCCACAATACAGGCACCACGCTGTAAAGCCAAAGCCTCTTGTGCGGGGGCCACGATGACACACGCGGCTTTTGAGCTCAGCAACTGCGACTGGTATTTAGGATTGCTTAAAAAGCCAATCTCGGTTGGGCTTGCCGCCTCTAGAGGCGCAATGCCATCAATGGTTACACTGGCGTCTCCGTGCAACACACCACCAAGCGCCTCGACCACTGAGGCCAATGTGAACGACATCATCAGACCACTCGCGAGTCCAACACCTTATTTACCACCGTTGAGGATTTTCAAAACCTTGTCGGTGATATCGTGCTTGGCGCTGATATACACCGCTTCTTGAATCACCACATCGTATTTTTCGGCTTCTGCCACCTGCTTGACCGCCTTAGTAGCTTTGTCCAACAACTGTTGCAACTCTTCGTTGCGGCGACCGCTCAGGTCCTCTTGAAATTCACGCTGCTTGCGCTGAAAATCACGCCCGGTTTCGGCAAACTCTTTTTGCTTAGCAAGACGCTGGCTTTCCGATAAAGCAGGTGCATCGCGTTCATATTTTTCTTGTAACGATCTGAGCAAGGTTTGCTGCTCTGTGAGTTCTTTCTGTCGTTTAGAAAAGTCCTGCTCCATCTTGGCCTGTGCTTGCTTGGCGGGTGCAGATTCGGTGGTGATTCGCTGGTAATTGATGAATCCAATTTTGGACTCCTGCGCTAACACAGGTGCCGAAACCAGTGACAACCCTAAACCCCAAGCAGCAAGTAAAGAATAGTATTTCATTAGAAAGTGGTCCCAATCTGAAATTGCATAAACTGTAAACGGTCGTTATCAAACTTGGTAAGTGGGCGGGCAAACGCTAAGCGCAAAGGTCCCACGGGCGATATCCAGCTTAAACCCACGCCATAGGAAGAACGCATATCGCCCAACCTCAACGCTTCGTCCACGTCATAAATTCCGCCAGCATCGACAAAAGCATACCAACGTAATGTACGGTCATTGCCGCCACCAGGCAAGGGCGACAGCACTTCGGCGTTGAAGTTGATCTTTTTACCACCGCCGGTTGCATACGAAGCGGTTGACAATTGATCAGCCGCACGTTGGGAGCCGGTCGTCAAAGTGCCCTGCTCAAACCCGCGTACCGAGCCCAAGCCACCTGAGTAGAAATTTTTAAATACCGGGTATGACAGGCCATTGGTACCGGTACCCACGGCAACATCGGCATTGAATGCAAAAGTGGTCTTGCGCGATATGGGATAAAACTGCTGAAACTGCGCCGATGCCCGTACATAGCGCAACTCTCCGGCCACGCTCCATTCGCCATTGGTACGGATGACTCTGCCGGTACTGGGCACAAGCGAACTATCACGGGTATCACGTGCCCAACCTGCAGTCAGAGGCACTGCGTTGCTGCTGTAGCCAAATTTATTGGCAAAGTCTTCATACACCGGTGGCAACAAATTGCCAGGCACAATACTGGTTCGGTCAATACCCAGACCCAGAAACACAGTGTCGGTTTCTGTAAAGGGCACACCAAAGCGCAAGCTGGTACCGGTGGTTTCTATAGAGTAACTGTTGACATCTTGGTACGGCTTGGAGTTGCGCTGGTACAAATCAAATGTTCTGGAAACACCGTCAGGGGTAAAGTAGGGGTCGGTAGTGTTGATAACCAGCGTACGATTCACCTTGCTGGTATTGACTTCCAAGCCCAACGAGTTACCCGATCCGAATGCATTGTCCTGCTTAAAAGCAAAGGTTAAACCAAAGCCCTCGGAGCTTGAAATTCCTGCGCCCAAACTCAAGCTACCCGTAGGTTTTTCTTCTACCGTAAGGGTCAAATCCACCAAATCCGGTGCGCCCGGCACCTCGTTGGTTTCAATATTCACTTCCTTGAAGTAGCCCAAGCGGTCTACACGGTTACGCGACAGGCGGATTTTGTCACCATCGTACCAAGCAGATTCTAGTTGCCGGAATTCGCGGCGAATTACTTCATCACGGGTGCGGTCGTTACCTGCCACATTGATACGACGCACATAAACCCTACGTGAAGGGTCTGCCACAATCGTTACGGTGACCTGATTTTTCTCGCGATCAATTTCGTTGCGAATTTCAGCACGCGCAAAGGCATAGCCGAAGTTAGAAAAATAATCGGTAAACGCTTTGGTGGTTTGGGCTACCAGATCGGCGTTATACGCCTCTCCCGCCTTAATGCTAATTAAAGAACGGAATTCTTGCTCCTTGGCCAGGTAGTTGCCTTCCATTTTGATTTTGGACACGACAAAACGCTCACCTTCGGTGATATTGATGGTAATGCCAATATCCTGCTTGTTGGGCGAAATGGCTACCTGGGTCGAATCGACCTTAAATTCGAGGTAACCACGCGCAAGATAATACGAGCGCAAAGACTCAATATCTGCATTTAACTTGGCGCGTGAATAACGGTTGGACTTGGTGTACCAGCTCAACCAGCTGCCGCTATCCGAGTCAAACAATCCTTGTAACGTGCTGGTGCTGTAGGCGTTGTTACCCACAATACGTATGTCACTGATTTTGGCGGGTGCACCTTCCGCAACAGCAAAGCTCAAATTCACGCGGTTGCGCTCGATCGGGGTAATGGTAGTAATTACCTCCGCGGCATACATGCTGCGGTTGATGTACTGGCGTTTTAGCTCCTGCTCGGCACGGTCTACCAAGGCTTTGTCAAACGGGCGCCCCTCGGTCAGGCCGATGTCTCGCAATGCCCGCTTGAGTACATCTTTATCAAATTCTTTGGTGCCGGAAAAATCGACATCGGCAATGCTGGGCCGCTCTTCCACCACCACAATCAACACACCGTCTTTGGCTTCTATGCGAACGTCCTTGAACAAACCCAAAGCGAACAAAGAACGAATAGAAGCAGCTGCTTTGTCATCGGTATAGGTATCGCCGACACGCACCGGTACAGACGCGAACACCGTGCCAGCCTCTACCCGCTGCAAGCCTTCGACCCGAATGTCCTTGACCACAAATGGATCCAGAGCCAATGCTGCTTGCATGGTCAGACCAGCCACTACGGCACAGACCAAGCTGCGCCAAATACTTCGATAAAAATTCATGGTTACCAATTTATATATCCGGAATACACGCCTGTGAAAGTGCTACCCCACTAAACGCGATACATCGTTAAAAACCGCTATGGACATCATAAGAAGCAAAACAGACAAACCCACGCGTTGCAGGCGCTCCATCCATACTTCCGAAACGGCTTTTCCGGTTACTGACTCCCAAAGATAATACATCAAGTGGCCGCCATCCAATACCGGCAACGGAAGCAAATTAAGCACCCCAAGGCTAATACTGATTAGCGCAAGGAACACTGCAAACTGCGTCAAACCCATAGCCGCTGATTTGCCGGCATAGTCTGCAATAGTAATAGGACCACTCAAGTTCTTTAAAGAAGCATTACCTGTCAGGATTTTACCCATCATTTCCAAGGTAAGAACCGACACCTCCCAAGTACGCTGTACTGCGCGCTCTAACCCCTGCCAAACACCATAGCGCACTTGCGTAGATGCCGGCATGGTGCCAATAGCAGCCCCTACTCTACCGATAAATTTGTCGCCCTCTTGCTCCACCTTAGGCTGCACTTTGATAACCATCTGGCGTCCGACACGCTCAATTAGCCAATTTTGCACCTGTGTAGAACCCGTGCTGCCGGACTGTCGAATCATCTCGCGCAAGTGGGCTGCATCCACTACATTGGTAGCATCCAAACGCAACACTTTGTCATCTGCTTGTAATCCAGCCTTGGCTGCAGCACCTTGCAGTTGCAAAGACCCCAATACCGCCGGCGAAAAAGGCGACAATATACCGATATCCCTGAACAACGTAGCATCTGCCTCGTGGGCATTGACCCGCTCCAAGGGCAACAACGTGCCAAATGCAACACCTTGGCTATCGGTCAGCTCAACCTGCAGATTGCGTTTAGCCAAGGCTGCACGGGTCAGCCACCAGCGGAAATCGTCAAACGAATCTACATCCACCAACTCTTCGCTCTGAAAGCCGACACGTTGCACGGCTTCGCCACCGACCCAACCAGCCTCTGCCGCGATCGACCCAGCCACAGGTTTACCCAACACCGGCAAAAACTGCTGCACACCGGTCCAATTGACCAAGGCATACAGCATAATGGCCAGTAATAAGTTGGCGATCGGTCCGGCGGCCACAATAGCGGCACGCTTACGAACCGGCTGCACATTAAACGCTAAATGCCTCTCTGCCGGGGCTACTTCGCCTTCACGCTCATCCAGCATCTTGACATAGCCCCCCAGCGGCAACCACGCCACCACAAATTCGGTGCCGGAGCGCGGCGATGTCCAGCCCGCAATGCGTGGACCAAAGCCTACCGAAAACCGCAGCACCTTGACACCACAAGCCACAGCCATAGCGTAATGCCCGAACTCGTGAATAGCCACCAGCAATCCTATGGCAACAATAAAAGCAGCAACCGTGAGCATATGAATCCCTTATCTGAGCAAGCGCGCAATAACCGATTGGGCACAACGCCGCGCCTGTGCATCCAATGCTATCAAGTCTGGCAAAGAATGGGGTTTTGCAGGAATAAAGTCCGACATGGTGTCGGCATTTACCTGGTAAATCTGATCGAACCGAATCTGGCGATTAAGAAATGCTGCAACAGCTACCTCGTTGGCAGCATTTAAAACGGCCGTAGTTCCGTCAGGCGCCGCCATAGCCTGCCACGCCAGCGCCAAACCGGGAAACCGTTGTGCGTGACCATTGCTGTGCAAGGCCTCAAAGGTGAGGGATGACAGCGTAGAAAAATCGATGGCCGACGCGCCGGACGTGACGCGCTGCGGCCACGACAAACCATATGCAATCGGGCCGCGCATATCGGGCGTGCCCAATTGGGCTACTACCGAATTGTCTACATACTGCACCATGGAGTGAATAACGCTTTGCGGATGAATAACCACCTCTATCTGCTCTGGGCGCACACCAAACAAAAAGCGCGCTTCAATCACCTCTAATGCCTTGTTCATCATGGTGGCAGAATCGACCGATATTTTTTGCCCCATCACCCAGTTGGGATGCGCGCAAGCCTGCTCCGGGGTAATGGAGTGAAAGGTTTGGGGGTCGCGACTTCTAAACGGTCCACCAGATGCGGTCAGAATAATTTTGTCAATTTGCGCCGGCCATTGGGCCGTATCGTCTGGCAACGACTGAAAAATGGCCGAATGCTCGCTGTCGATCGGTAGCAGCGTGGCACCACCGGCTTGCACAGCATCCATAAACAGCGCTCCACCCACCACCAACGCTTCTTTGTTGGCCAGTAACAAGCGTTTACCACTGCGAGCCGCCGCAATGCAGGGCGACAAACCTGCCGCACCCACAATAGCCGCCATTACAGTATCGGCATCGGGGTGTGAAGCAACCGTATCCAGTGCCTCTGCGCCCCACAACACGGTGGTAGACAAACCTTCTTTGGCACATACGTCTTGCAGAGCACGTCCATGCGGCTCGCTTGCCATTACAGCAAATTCGGGCTTGTGATGCACGCATTGCGCCGCCATTTTTTCTACATTGGTAGAGGCGGTAAGCGCAAAAACACTGAACTGACTAGGGTGGCGCTCGATGACATCTAATGTGTTAACTCCTATGGAGCCGGTGGAGCCCAGCACCACTACCCGGCGCGAAACACCGCTCATAAACTGGCCAACATCATCGCCAATGGCAGAGTGGGTAAAAGTGCATCCACCCGGTCTAGTACGCCACCGTGACCAGGCAGCAACGCACTGCTGTCTTTTACGCCTGCACTACGTTTAAACAAAGACTCGACCAAGTCACCCACCACACTCATAGCCGCCAAAAACACAACGCCTACCAGCAGCAATGGCAGTCCATGCTCGCCAAGCCGGGTATAAATACTCTGGTGCTGCATTGCAAAATGCGTATCGGCAAAGCGCCAGACAAATGCCAGCACCAACACGCCCAGCATTCCGCCACACACACCTTCCCAAGTTTTGCCCGGGCTAATGGAGGGGGCTAATTTGCGGGCAAAAAACTTGCCGCCTAATGAGCGGCCGGTAAAGTAAGCGGCAGAATCGGCCATCCACACGAGGACCATGACCGAAAATAAAAAGTTAACGCCCATGGCGCGCGCTTGATTCACTGCCAACCACGCTGCACCCAATGCCAACAAACCACCCGGCCAACGCACCAAGACAGAAAGGCGCAACCAAGCTTGGGAGCCTCCCCTCAATAGCCAAGCGCTAACAAGAACCCAAGACGCACCCACTGCTAACCAGAGGCGTTGATAAGCCACATCAACCCCACCTTGCCACCAAAAAAATACGCAAATAATGGCGAATGAAACCCCGCTCACCAAAGCGACAATGTTTGACTGTCCGTTGAGGCGCGCCCACTCCCAAGCAGCAGCGGCCATCAGTAGCGTGGTTACCAAACCAAACACACGGGTATCGGGATAAAAAACCGCTGGTATAAGCACCGCCAACATCAGCAGTGCGGTAATAAGTCGCTGTTTCAGCATGGAGCGTCCTTGGGTTAGGGGTTAGGCACAGATGCGTCGCGCGCGATCTGGTCGGAAGTTCGACCAAAACGTCGCTCCCGCGAAGCATACTCCTGAATTGCAGCGTCCAAGGCCGCTTCATCAAAATCGGGCCACAACAGTGGACTGAAATACAACTCAGAATAAGCCGCCTGCCAAAGCAAGAAATTGCTCAAACGGAACTCGCCACCGGTGCGGATCAGTAAATCAGGATCTGGACTATGTGCCAGTGCCAAATGTCCCGTCAGGGCTGTTTCGGTAATGGCGAGTCCTTCAGCAGACAGTCGGGCAGCGGCTTGGGCTATGTCCCAGCGGCCACCGTAGTTAAAACACACATTGAGCGTGAGTGTATTGCACTGCGCGGTGGTTGCTTCAGCTTGGTCTAATGCAGTTTTAATTTGCGGCGCTAACGCTTCACGCGCGCCCACAAAACGGATGCGTACACCCTCCTGCTTCATTTTGACGACTTCTTTACCCAGGGCAGAGGCAAGAATACCCATCAAACCTGACACTTCATCCGCAGGCCGGTTCCAATTTTCAGAGGAAAAAGCAAAAACAGTAAGTACCGCCACACCACGGGCACCACAAGCAGACACCATGCGTTTGAGCGCTTCAACACCCTGGCGGTGACCAGCAATACGTGGCAAAAAGCGCTTGGAAGCCCAACGCCCATTACCATCCATGACAATGGCAATATGACGGGGAACTCCCGCTTGTTCGTCCATGTTCACACCGCCATGATGTCCTGCTCTTTGGCAGCAACAAGCTTATCTACTTCGGCAATGTGTTTGTCTGTGGCCTTTTGAATGTCGTTTTCAGAACGCTTTTGGTCATCTTCCGATGCTTGCTTATCTTTAACCAGTTTTTTAACCGCTTCGTTGGCGTCGCGGCGCAAGCTGCGAATAGCCACCTTGGCGTTTTCGCCCTCGCCACGCACCACCTTGGTGAGCTCGCGGCGGCGCTCTTCGGTCATGGCGGGCATGGGTACTCGAATCAGGTCGCCCATACTGGAGGGGTTAAGCCCTAGATCGCTTTCACGAATCGCCTTTTCAATTTTGGCACCCATGCCTTTTTCCCATGGCTGGATGCCAATAGTGCGAGCGTCTAACAGGGACAAATTAGCCACCTGGCTAATGGGCAGCATGGAGCCGTAATAATCTACCTGCACCGTGTCCAGCAAGGCCGGATTGGCACGACCAGTGCGGATTTTAGTCAGATTGTTTTTAAAAGCGGCAATGGACGAATCCATCTTGCTATCGAGCGTTTTTTTGACTTCTTCTATCGACATGGTTTTTTCCTCTCATCAAAAAATTCTGGCAAACTAACCCTTTGATGGCGCTGCGGACACTGCTTACACAGTTACCAACGTGCCTTCGTCTTCACCCATCACTACACGCTTTAATGCACCGTGCTTAAAGATGGAGAATACCTTGATCGGCAACTTTTGATCCCGACACAACGCAAACGCAGCGGCGTCCATAATACCCAAATTCTGATTCATGGCTTCATCAAAGGTCAGGCTGGCATATCGGGTGGCAGTCAGGTCTTTTTTAGGATCGGCAGTGTAAACACCATCGACCTTGGTGGCTTTAAGTACTATTTCTGCACCAATTTCTGCTCCACGCAAAGCTGCTGCAGTATCAGTCGTAAAAAAAGGATTACCGGTGCCGGCTGCAAAAATGACAACTTTACCTTCTTCAAGGTATTGCAGAGCCTTAGGACGAACGTAAGGCTCTACAACTTGTTCTATGCCAATGGCAGACATGACGCGCGCAGTCAAGCCGGCTTTGTTCATGGTGTCACCCAATGCCAAAGCATTCATCACGGTGGCCAGCATACCCATGTAATCGGCAGTGGCGCGGTCCATACCGACTGAGCCACCAGCCACACCACGGAAAATATTTCCACCGCCAATGACCACCGCCACCTCCACCCCCATGCGGGTAACTTCGGCAATTTCGTCCACCATGCGTACGATGGTATCGCGATTGATACCAAAGTGATCATCCCCCATTAAAGCCTCGCCTGACAATTTGAGCAAAATACGCTTGTAGACTGACTTTTCTGGTTGCATGCAAACTCCTGTGGATAAAAATGGAACGGGTAATCAGGCGGATTGCTTGGCTGCAGCGACCTGCGCGGCTACTTCAGCTGCAAAGTCATCGACCTTTTTCTCAATGCCTTCGCCTACTACGTATAAAGTAAACGCTTTAACATTGGTATTGGCTGACTTGAGCATCTGCTCAACGGTTTGCTTGTCGTTTTTGACGAACTGCTGGTTAAACAAAGATACTTCTTTCAGGTATTTTTGGACACCGCCTTCAATACGCTTAGCCACAATCTCGGCAGATTGCACTGGCTTGCCAGCTGCTGTAGCCTGGGCTGCATCTTCCGCAGCTTTGGCTGCAGCAACAGAACGCTCACGCTCCACCAGCTCAGCTGGCACATCGTTGCTGGTCAGGGCGACTGGCTTCATGGCAGCAACGTGCATGGCAACGTCTTTGGCTGCGGTTTCGTCACCGTCAAACTGCACCACCACACCAATACGGGTGCCGTGCAGGTAAGAGGCCAGCTTGGAGCCGTCAGCAAAACGCTTAAAGCGGCGGAAGGTCATGTTTTCGCCAATCTTGCCGATCAGACCCTTGCGGACATCTTCCAGGGTTGGGCCAAAACCGTCCTGCTCGTAGGCCAAGGCACTAAGTGCAGCCACGTCAGCAGGGTCGTTTTTAGCAATCAGGGCCGCAGCAGCGTTGGCCAAAGCCAAAAAGCTGTCGTTTTTAGTAACAAAGTCGGTCTCGCAGTTAACTTCGATCATGGCGCCCACGTCGCCATTGATGCTGGCTGCTACCACGCCTTCGGCGGTAACACGGGCAGCTGCTTTACCGGCTTTGCTGCCGAGCTTAACGCGCAGCAACTCTTCTGCTTTAACCATATCGCCTTCGGCCTCGGTCAGTGCTTTTTTGCACTCCATCATGGGGGCATCGGTTTTGCCACGCAGTTCAGCCACCATGCTTGCTGTAATTGCAGCCATTTTTTTCTCCAGTTTCAAATCAAAATTCAATAAAAAGTTAAAAAAAAGGGGCCACCAAGACCCCTTTTTCAGATGAGAGGACGCTTAGGCAGTTGCCTCGCTGACCTCAACATACTCGTCTTCGGCTTCAGCGCTAGCCACGGCTTTAACCACGTCTTCTACAGCGTTGGCACGGCCTTCGAGCACAGCGTCTGCAATGCCACGGGCGTAAAGTTGCACTGCTTTGGATGAGTCGTCGTTACCGGGAATAATGTAGTCAATGCCTTCAGGAGAGTGGTTGGAGTCCACCACGCCAATCAGGGGAATACCCAGCTTACGGGCTTCTGCGATCGCAATTTTGTGGTAACCCACGTCGATCACAAAAATTGCGTCCGGCAATGTGGGCATATCTTGAATGCCGCCGATGTCTTTTTCGAGCTTAGCCAATTCGCGGCTGAACATGAGCTGTTCTTTTTTGCTCATGCTGTCCAGACCGGCTTCTTGCTGCACCTTCATGTCTTTGAGGCGTTTGATAGATGTTTTAACAGTTTTAAAGTTGGTCAGCATACCACCCAACCAGCGTTGATCAACATAAGGTACACCAGCACGTTGCGCTTCGGCAACCACGATGTCACGTGCTTGGCGCTTGGTACCCACCATTAAAACGGTACCGCGACGTGCAGACAATTGACGCACAAATTTAGCGGCTTCTTGAAACATCGGCAACGATTTTTCAAGGTTGATGATGTGAATTTTGTTACGATGGCCGAAGATGTAGGGGGCCATTTTGGGATTCCAGAAGCGGGTTTGGTGTCCGAAGTGAACGCCTGCTTCCAACATTTCGCGCATTGTTACTGCCATATTAAAAACTCCAAAGGTTTAGTCTTAAAGCCAGCCTGCAGTTGCCGCGCTATAAAATGCGCTCTGCAACACCTTGTTGGGACTGGTTTGCGATTGAATTGCTATTGCACTGTGCTTAGCAAAGCCTGCTGATTTTACACCAAATCATTAGTCACTTTACACTCAGTTCCGTGGAATATGATGATCGCCACTCAACAAGAGTTAACACTCTGGGAAAATTTTGTATGAAAATAGCCGTTATTGGCGCCGGCATTTCCGGAATAAGCAGTGCTTTTGAGCTTGTCGCGAACGGGCACGATGTCACAGTTTTTGAAAAATCGAACGCTGCCGCCGAAGGTGCGAGTTTTGCCACCAACGGGCTTATGGCATCCAGCTTGATGCAACCTTTAACTCTGAGCGCCAGCGAGCCTAGCCACTGGAACCGATTTTTAAAAAATGCCAAGCCATTGTCTGTTCGCAGTGGCATGCGTTGGAATGACTTGCAATGGCTCTGGCAATGGAGCAAGTATGGCAACACCGAGACCTTGACGGCCTCCATCCAAAATTTACGCGCGCTGTATGCGTATAGCCTGGAAAGAATGCGATCGATTGCCAGCCACGCTAACTTGGATTACGAACAAAGCAACGGCCAACTGGTGATTCTGCGCACCGCCGAAGATGAAAATATGCTGCGGCCTCGCCTTTCCCTTCTCAAGGATTGTGGCGTTGAATTTCAGATCTTGAGCCATGAACAATGCGTCAAGTATGAACCGGCACTCTCACTGTCAACGGAATTTCATGCCGGCATTCATTTTCCAAACGACGAAGTCGCCAATTGCCGCCAGTTTGCCATGCTTCTTAAAGCTGAGCTATTGCAGAAAAATGTAGATTTTCAGTTCAACGCCAAGGTCAAGGGAATCAAAACCACACCCCATCTTTCCATCTTATTGGAGGGCGATAATCAAGCCCGACCATTTGACCACATTGTGTTGTGCGCCGGATCTGACACTCCCATGCTTCTGCAAGCCCTTCAGTGTGATTTTGCAAGCACCTCCATTTGCAACTACACGCTAACCTTGCCGATTCGCGAAACAACCTTGGCACCACGCAGTGCCGTACTGGACACCAAAACCAACATAACCTTGCACCGCCTCGGACAACGCATTCGTGTTTGCGGAGGTTATGAATTGGGCGCAGATGTCTCGAAAAAACACAAAAAAACCATGAACCATATGTACCAGGTGATGGAGCAGTTCTTTCCAGGAGCGGCAATGCATCAGGCAGGGAGCCAGATTTTCAAAAGTAGCCAACTTATTACTGCCACGGGCTTACCTTATATTGGTGCAAGTCGTGTTGCTGGACTATGGATTAATGCCGGTCACGGCGTGCATGGCTGGGGCACTGCATGCGGCTCCGCAAAATTAATTGCAGATTTGATAACAAAAAAAGAACCAGAAATTGGTGCACTAGCATTTCAGCGGTTAGGATATTAATTTTAACCAATAACAACATGAGACAAGACTTACTTACGCAACTTCGCGCAGCGGTGGAAACCTTGCCCGTGTTTCGCAAAAGTGCACACAAAGTACTTGTGCTTGCGGCCGATACGACGTGCAAGCCATCGGATTTGATCAATACTATTTATAAAGATCCGATCCTGACGCTCAAAGTATTAAAAGTCATTAACTCTCCACACTACAACCTTAAAAACAAAGTTAATTCTGTAGAGTTGGCACTGGTGCACATGGGCATCAACCCCATTAAAAATTTACTACTGCCACTTAGTAACAGTCCAGAGTTTATGGATGATAAAAATCTGGGCTTTGATTTACATCAATACCTTTTGTATTTGTTGTGTACCGCCCATATTGCCAAACGCCTTGCCATGCAGTTTGAGTGCTGCGACCCTACCGAATGTTTTGTAGCCGGTTTATTGCACGATTTTGGCAAACTTGCGATGGCACGCGCTCTACCGCACGAGTTTGCCTCCGCACTAGATTACAGCAAGACACATAACTGCCCTTTGCGTGAGGCGCTTTATAGCACCCTGAAAGTGGATTACGCCACGGTTAGTGCGCACTTAATGCATCAGTGGAACTTTTCACCAGCGCTGGTAGATGCCGCACAACACCAACATCAGGCCAACGATAATGGAATGAATATTTGCGTTTTTGCTGCAATTCAAATCACAAAGCACTTAAACTTTGGGTTTGGTGGTGATAATTGTGTAGAGACATTTCCTGATGTTGTAATTAATAAACTGGGCGGCACTTTAGAGCAGGTGCTTGCATCGTTACAAGACCTTGATTCTCTGCTGCATGATGTAAAAATGCGCGTTCTAGTCTAAAGGAGACGGTATGAAGGTAAGGTTTTGGGGGGTTAGAGGTTCGATTGCATCGCCCGGCCCCAAGACAGTCCGTTATGGCGGCAATACTACCTGCATTGAAATTCGGACCGATAATAACGAGCTGATTATTCTTGATGCGGGCACCGGCATTTTTCCGTTATCGCAAACGCTGCTGGCAGAATTGCCTGTCAAAGCCAATGTGCTGATTACGCACTCGCACTGGGACCACATTCAAGGCTTGCCTTTTTTTATACCCAACTTCATACCGGGTAACACCCTGAGGCTGCACGGTTGCTATGACCCGGTATCTGGCAACGGCATTGAACAAGTCATGGGCGTACAGCTGCAATACAGTTATTTTCCGGTACGTGAAGCCGAGATGAAGGGACGGATCGAATACGTTACCCTTGCCCCCGAACAAACCATCGAAATTGGCACCGCCAAAGTAACACCCTTTTTGCTCAGCCACCCGGTGATGGACTTGGGTTATCGTATTGAAAACAATGGTAAATCGGTTTTTTTTACCGGCGACCACGAGCCCCCTTACAACATTTACACGCCAGACGATCCGCAGTTTGACGAATACCAGCTACTGGTAGATGAAAAAACACGCGCTATTGAAAAATCGATTCAAGGTGTTGATGTACTCATTGCCGACACCTCTTACACCGATACCGAATACCCGAGTAAAAAAGGCTGGGGACATGGCACTTTTAGCTCCAGCATTGCATTGGCACACGCTGCCGGAGCAAAAGTGTTGTACTGCACCCACCACGAGCCCACGCGCAGCGATGATGCCCTAGAG
>CALPVM020000020.1 GCA_943327015.2 Akkermansia muciniphila | reverse complement strand
TTTTTTGAGCATACGGGCATATACCTCGTCTGCTTTTTGACCAGCTGGCTCGTATTCTTTGCTTTCGAGGTTAAAACGGAATACGTCACGGCCAACTTTCTTAAAGAAGCCAGCCTTGGTTTTTTGACCCAGGTTGCCCATCTCAAGCAGGGTTTTGAGAACTTCAGGCGTCGCAAAACTCTCGTAGAAAGGGTCAGACTCTATGCTCAGAGTATCCTGCAATGTTTTGATAACGTGAGCCATGGTATCCAAGCCCACCACATCTGCAGTGCGGAAAGTACCGGAGCTTGCACGACCCAGTTTTTTACCGGTCAGGTCATCCACAACATCATAAGTCAAACCAAAGTTTGTTACTTCTTTCATGGTTGCCAGCATGCCGGCAATACCCACGCGGTTCGCAATGAAGTTAGGAGAATCTTTGGCACGTACCACACCCTTACCGAGATTACTGGTAACGAATGCTTCCAGATCATCCAAAATGGCAGGTTGTGTAGTAGGAGTGTTGATCAACTCCACCAGCGCCATGTAGCGTGGTGGGTTGAAAAAGTGAATACCGCAGAAGCGTGGCTTGATTTCTTCAGGCAACACTTCACTCAGTTTCGTGATGGATAACCCCGAAGTGTTGGACGCAACAATAGCGTGCGGCGCAACAAACGGAGCTATCTTTTTATAAAGGTCCAGCTTCCAATCCATGCGCTCAGCAATGGCCTCAATAATGAGGTCACAGTCACGCAATTGCTCCAGATGCTCTTCGTAATTGGCTTGGCCAATCAACGATGCGTCTGTGGCAACACCCAGAGGTGCGGGTTTGAGTTTCTTCAAACCCTCAACAGCCTTGATAACGATACCGTTTTTAGGACCTTCCTTGGCAGGAAGATCAAACAGCACCACGGGCACTCTGACGTTTACCAGATGGGCAGCGATTTGCGCCCCCATGACGCCTGCACCGAGTACAGCAACTTTTTTAACTTGAAAGCGGGACATTTAATTTTCCTAACGAATTACTGGGCGCGAATCCAGGTTTGGGTGCGGCCAGCTGCTTTGAAACCGATATAACCACGAACTTCTAATTTTTTACCGCCTTCAATGGGGGTTAGCATCAGACTGTAGTTTTTACCATTGGCTGGATCAAGAATCTTGCCACTTTCCCACACATTATTGCTACCGTCTTTTTTAGCACCACGGATGATCTCAAGTCCCAAAATGGATTTGTCTTTACGATCATCTGAACATTTGTCACACTTGTCATCGGGCTTTGCTTTGGGATCGAGTCTTTTCTCAATTTTTCCAGTCAAAACGCCACCATTGTCCACAATACGGACTTCTGATGTTGGCTTCTTATCTTCATCACTGATCGTCGTCCACAAACCAACAGGTGTCATCTGTGCCATAGCAGCAGCTGAAGAAAGACCCAACAACAATGCAATTGACATGCGAATCATATGTACTCCTAAATAATTAAAGATTAAACAAACTAGCCACTGCGGAGTTTACGCAAAAACTGCGTCTGTATCCATCAAAGTCTTAGCTCCTGTGCGTGCTGTACGCATTAAAGTTGCTGTTTCTGGCAACAACTTGGCAAAATAGAAGCGTGCAGTCTGGATTTTCGCCACATAAAACGGGTCTGTATTGCCTGCAGCGATCTCACGCAAAGCCACTTGTGCCATACGCGCCCAGAAGTAACCAAACACCAAGTGGCCAGCCACACGCAGGTAGTCGACCGCAGCAGCACCGACTTCGTCGGCATTTTGGAAGCCTTTGAAACCAATTTCTGTTGTCAGCTTGGTGATCTGGTCACCCAAGATTGCGATAGGGGTGATGAATTCGGCCATTTTTTCATTAACGCCTTCTTCTTCCACCAGCTTGGCAACCATCTTGCCGAATTTTTTCAGGGTAGCGCCGTTGTTGGACAAAACCTTACGACCCAGCAAATCGAGTGACTGAATGGTGTTGGTACCTTCGTAGATCATGTTAATACGTGCATCACGTACAAACTGCTCCATGCCCCACTCTTTGATAAAGCCGTGGCCGCCAAACACCTGCATGCAGGATGAAGTGGCAATCCAACCGTTGTCGGTCAAAAAGGCTTTAACGATCGGTGTAAGCAAAGCCAACATGTCAGCGGAGTCTTTACGCACTTTCTCATCGGGATGTGCCATTTCTTTCTCAAGCAACATGGCGCAGTAGGCGTTCAGTGCACGGCCGCCTTCCACATAGGCTTTTGCTGTTAACAGCATTTTGCGAACATCGGGGTGCACGATGATCGGATCAGCGGGTTTGTCTTTGGCTTTTGTACCAGACAAAGAGCGCATCTGAATGCGGTCTTTTGCATAGGCCAATGCATTTTGGTAGGCTACTTCGGTCAAGCCCAAAGATTGGTTGCCTACACCCAAGCGGGCAGCGTTCATCATCACGAACATACCTTGCATGCCCTTGTTGGGCTGGCCAACCAAGCTACCCACAGCGCCATCCAGCACCATTTGGCAGGTGGCATTGCCATGAATACCCATTTTGTGCTCAAGGCCGCCGCAGTAAATGCCGTTGCGCTCACCCAAGCTTCCATCCGCATTGACGTGGAATTTTGGAACAATAAACAAGCTCACACCTTTAATACCGGCAGGTGCATCGGGCAAGCGAGCCAACACCAAGTGAATGATGTTGTCAGCCATATCGTGTTCACCAGCGCTGATAAAAATCTTGTTGCCGGTAATTTTGTAAGTACCATCCGCTTGCGGTTCGGCCTTGGTGCGCATCAGTCCGAGGTCGGTACCGCAATGGGGTTCGGTCAAGCACATAGTACCTGTCCACTCGCCGCTGGTCATTTTGTGCAGGTAGGTTTTCTTTTGCTCATCGGTGCCATGGGTGTGCAATGCAGCATAGGCGCCATGGGTCAAGCCGGGGTACATAGTCCAGGCTTGGTTGGCGCTGTTCAACATTTCGTAGAACATCTGGTTCACCAAAAATGGCAGACCTTGACCGCCAAATTCAGGGTCGCAGCTCAAAGCAGGCCAACCACCATCGATGTATGTTTTGTACGCCTCTTTAAAACCTTTGGGTGTGGTTACTGCATGGGTGGTTTGGTCAATTTTGCAACCCTCTGTATCACCACTGATGTTGATGGGAAACGCCACTTCAGCAGCAAATTTTCCACCTTGCTCAAGAACTGCGTTAATAGTGTCAACGTCCGTATCAGCATGCTGCGGAAATTGTTTAAAGTCTTCAACCACATTCAGAACTTCGTGCATCACAAACTGCATGTCACGCAAGGGGGGGTTATAGATAGGCATGGTATGTTTCCTTAGTTAGGTGGGTGAAAAAAAGTTTACAAATCCGTTGGCGCATTGAATGCACCATAGCGGGTAAGAATGTTGAGAAAGCCCTTGTGGGCACGCTCTATGGAACCCGGGGTTTTTAAAAACCGGGCTTCATAATGCAGCGCCAAAATAAGACCATGAATTTCGAATGCCATTTGCTGCTCGTCGGCGTCAGCATGTAAATGACCATGTTGCTTTGCCATAACCACAGCGCGGTACAAAGCCGCCAACCAAGTCTGAACAGAATTGGCAAGCGCATCGCGCACCGGGCCGGGGCGGTCGTCAAACTCAACCGCACCGCTAATAAAAATGCAACCAGAATCAATTTCTACCGCAACCAGTTTTATCCAGTTGGCAAAAAGAGCTTGCACTCTTGGCAAACCTTTAGCTTCTTGCATGGCAGGGTAAAAGACCTCTTGCTCAAAGCGACCAAAATATTCGCGGATGACAGAAATCTGCAACTCTTCACGCGAGCCAAAGTGGGCAAAGACGCCCGACTTGCTCATGTGGGTAGCCTCTGCCAAGGCACCAATACTCAAACCCTCTAAGCCAAACTGGGTTGCCAAACTCAAAGCAGAATCAATAATGGCTTGCTTGGTTTGCTGTCCTTTGTGCAACACACGCACATGCGATGCACGCACCACATTGGGCGCTTGCATGGGATGTGCATTAATGGCTGAGGACATGGAAGGCATGGAACAGTGGGTTTTTTATTGCAGCAAATAGAACGACCGTGCTATTTTCCAGCAATTATGCAACAACTCTTAAGCAAGTTAAAAATTTAGGTAGGCAACTCTATTTATTTATAGGGTAAACCCGAAATAAATAACTAAAATGTTACGTTGCCTAATGCGAGCGAATCATGGTACCAAATGCCTGCTCAGTCAAAATTTCAAGCAGCAAAACATGGGGTACTCGCCCGTCAATGATGTGCACCGATTTAACACCACTCTTAGCTGCATCTAATGCACCACTGATTTTGGGCATCATTCCACCACTAATAGTGCCATCTGCAAACAACTCATCAATCTGACGCGCGCTCAAGTCCGTTAGCAACTCTCCGGCCTTGTTCAATACGCCTGTGATATTGGTCAACATCATGAGCTTTTCAGCCTGCAACACTGTTGCAAGTTTGGCAGCTACCACATCGGCATTGATGTTGTAGCTTTCATTTTTCTCACCAAACCCAATGGGGCTGATGACGGGTATAAATGCATCATCCTGCAGTGCTTTAACCACACTGGGGTCAATGCTAACAATATCACCCACCTGTCCTACATCGTGCTCTTTATTGGGATCTGCACTGTCCAGCATTTTGAGTTTTTGCGCCCGGATCATGCCGCCATCGCGCCCTGTCAAGCCCACCGCCTTGCCCCCAGCCTGGTTAATCAACCCCACGATGTCCTGTTGCACCTCGCCTCCCAAAACCCACTCAACCACTTCCATGGTTTCGGCATCGGTTACGCGCATACCCTGAATAAACTCGCCTTTTTTACCAAGACGCTTGAGAGCATTTTCAATTTGTGGACCACCGCCATGAACCACTACTGGGTTGATACCCACCAGCTTTAATAAAACCACATCAGCCGCAAATGCCGCCTGCAACACAGGGTCAGTCATGGCATTACCACCGTATTTAATAACCATGGTTTTTCCATGGAATTTACGGATATAGGGCAATGCCTGAGCCAATACCTCAGCTTGGTCTCGCGGCGAAATAGCAGAAGTAAAATTCATATAACAAATTATGATTAACTAAAATGAGTTCAAGTTGCTTTTGTGATTTGATCAAAATTTTATACCCCACTTACAAACAGAAGCAGGCCAGAAAAATTTAAAAAGCAAATACTCACTGCGATATAAAAAACGGTATTGCCTAAGCAAGGCAATGAAAAGAGGCTACCAATATAACAGCAATGCCTCTAAACAAACCCAATAGTGGCTCGGCCTTAGGCCAGCGCCACCAAAATCAACCGCTGCACCGATAACAAACAGAGCAAAAACCGTTAAGCCTCTACAGCAAAAGATTCTTTAGCTTGACCCTGCTCTATCAGAGCAGCCAACCAACGGGGAGTTAGCCCACGTCCAGACCAGACCTCGCCATTGGGACCGCGAAACTTGGGAGCCACAGGATTCATAGACTTACGCCCCGCAACTTTAGCCACCTTAACAGCGCCTGATTTAGATTTGGTTTTTCCTGAACCAGAAGCCAAAGAGGGATTTGCAGCTACCAAATCTTTGACACCAATTCCAAAGGCCTGCATTTTAGCCAATATATCTTGCACTGTATTTTGAAATTCATTGGCTTTGATCTCTTGAGCCTGTTTTTGCAGTGCCTCGATCTGGCTTTGGATATCAATTAAACTGGTCATATTTACTCCAAAAGTATTAAGATAGTCTGGAGTATAACCGAATGATTTTAGATTTTGCTTCATCAAAGCATGATGATCATCAAAAATACGATATACATAATCGCCCTATTGATTAACCGACTCATATTTAATTAAAACTGAATTTACTTTGTTGGAATTGATCAATGTAATCAGGCCTGCATTTTAACCTTATCACAACTAATCCACTTAATTCAGAGTTACTATGGAATCGCTTGCAGAATCATTTTCCCGCCGCATAAAGAAAACGGGCAGCTAAGCTGCCCGTCATTTAATCACCCCATTCATGCTATGCAACAGGTTGCACAGCATGTAGCCATTAGAAGTGAATACCGCGCATCATTTGCTGCATTGCGATTGCTTCTGGCGACAGCTGTTGCTTTGCAGCCTTTTCTCCAGGTTTTGCACCCTTGGCAGCAGATGAATCCGGGAACATGCGGAAGCTGGTGTTCATTGCAATTTGTGCAATGCGTGGCACCAGTGCGTGCATGAGTTGACCTGTCATACCTAACCGGGTTGCAATGCGAACTGGCTTGGAAATGCACGCTTCAGCCACCATATCTGCCGCCTGCTCCGGCGAAAGCGTAGGTACATTGTTGTAAATGTTAGTGGGCGCAATCATGGGTGTACGCACCAGCGGCATGTTAATGGTAGTAAACGAAATACCCAAGTCAGAATACTCACTTGATGCACAACGGGTCCAGGCATCGAGCGCAGCCTTAGATGCCACATAGGCACTAAAACGCGGCGCATTGGTGAGGACACCAATGGAGCTAATGTTCACAACATGGCCTTTTTTCTTGGCTACCATGCTTGGCAATACGCCCATAGTTACACGCAAGCAACCAAAGTAGTTGAGCTGCATGGTGCGCTCAAAGTCATGGAAGCGGTCGTAGCTGGATTCAATGGCGCGGCGAATAGAACGGCCAGCGTTGTTAATCAGGAAATCAACACCACCGTGGTTTTCGTTCAGTAGTTTAATAAAACGGTCGCAGTCGGCCATATCGGCAATGTCAGCCGGGTAGGCCACAAAAGTGTAGCCTTTGGCTTTGGCTTCCTTGCAGGCTTCTTCCAGTTTGTCAGCATCACGGCCACAAATAATGGTGGTGGCTCCGGCCTCTGCAAACTTATGAGCAGCTGCCAAACCAATACCCGATGAACCTCCGGTGACCAACACCACTTTGCCAGCAACAGTGCCACGCAAACTATGGTCAATTTTGAGCGCAGGGTCGAGATGACGCTCCCAGTAATCCCACAGGCGCCAAGCGTAATTATCCAATTTTGGACATTGTACGCCTGTGCCCTTGAGGGCTTCCAGCGTATCGCGGCAATCAAATCGGGTGGGGTAATTAACAAAGCTCAGCATGTCTTCGGGCAGAGCCAAGTCATTGAGCACTGCATTGCGAATACGACGCACCGGGGCAATGCCCATGATTGACTTGGTAACGCTCTTGGGAATAAACCCCAACAAAGCTGCATTGACAAACAAATTCATGCGGGGTGCATGTGCAGCACGGCAGAAAATATCAAGCACATCGCCGACGCGATACCCTTCTGGGTCAACCAGGTGGTAGCACTTTTTATTGATGCCTGTTTTATGACTGATGGCATCGAGGGCATCAACAACGAAGTCAACGGGCACGATGTTGATACGTCCGCCTTCCAGTCCAATAGTGGGCATCCAAGGTGGCAGCAACTGACGCATACGCTGAATCAGTTTGAAAAAGTAATATGGACCATCAATTTTGTCCATTTCGCCGGTATTGCTGTCCCCTACCACCATAGCGGGACGGTACACCGACCAAGCGCCCTTGCATTCTTTACGCACGATTTTTTCGCTTTCGTGCTTGGTCATGAAGTAAGGATGTTCGTAGTTTTCGGCTTCGTCAAACATGTCTTCGCGGAAAACACCTTCATACAAACCGGCAGCAGCAATTGATGACACATGGTGAAAATGCCCAGCATCAATTGCTTTGGCAAGTTCTACCGTGTTGCGAGTGCCATCAATATTGACAGCCACTTGGCTGGCCTCATCGGCACCCAAATCGTACACCGCTGCCAAATGGTAGAAATGGTTAATTTGACCTTTCAATGCCTTTACGACATCGGTTGCTACACCGAGCTTTTTGGTTGTCAGGTCGCCATAAACAGGCACTGCACGGGCTGCACTCTTGGCATCGGTAAGACCCCAATAAGCACGCAAACCGTCAACTTTGCCTTCACTTTCTTTGCGGATAAGAAAGTGAACTACGGAGCCTTTACGCTCCAGAATTTTTTTAACCAGACGCTTACCAATAAAACCGGTTGCACCGGTGACGAAATACTGCATACGGACTCCTCATTTTTAAGAACGGCAATTCTGAACCATAACTTCGGGCTATTGATTAAGCACAAACCCGCAACTTACCAACCTCAAGGCACTTCCATGCTCTCAATTTTGTGCAAGTTAGAAGCTTCACCCTACACACAAGGCACCTAAATGCGTAGAGTAACGCATATCTTATCTTTTAATAGTATCTCTGGAGGTTACACATGGTAAAGAAACTGCAAAAATCTACGGCTGCTGCTCAGGCTGCTGGTGCCCAAATTCAAAGCACGGTTAAAGATTCTGCACAACAAATTTGGCAAGCAGGTCTTGAAGCATTTAATCGCGCACAAGCCGAGGGGGCTAAGGCGATCGAATCTCTGGTCAAGGAAAGCTCTAGCATCCAACGTAAAACCCAAGCCGCTGCCGAAGAAAAACTGTCCGAAGCCAGCTCCAAAGTTTCTACCATTGCCACCGACATCTCTTCCAAAGCTTCTGGCAAATGGGACAAACTCGAAAACATTTTTGAAGAGCGCGTTGCCAAAGCCTTAAACAGCTTGGGCGTGCCATCTGCCAAAGACGTTAATGCGCTGATTGCACGCATTGACGAATTAAACAAAGTGGTTCAAAAGCTGGCTGCCAAATCCGGTCTAGAAACCAAGTCTGAGGCCAAAGCAGCTGCTCCACAAGCAGCTAAAAAAGCCGCCCCAAAAAAAGCCGCGCCTAAAAAAGCTGCTGTAAAAAGCGCTCCAACTGAACCTGCTGCACAAGCCGAGTAAATATTGGTTTTGTGGCAACATGGGCGCTAAGGCGCCCATTTTTCTTTCAGATTCACATTGCTGCGGCGCAGCATATTGGCACATTAGAACCATCTACACTTTGCAACTATGAATACGAATGATCATCCCCCTCACAAAATCGCTTTGGCACTGTCTGGCGGCGGTCCATTAGGTGCAATTTACGAAGTGGGCGCCATGTGCGCAATGGAAGAGTGTTTAGACGGCCTTGACTTTACACAATTAGACCACTATGTGGGTGTCTCTGCCGGCAGCTTTCTTGCTGCCTCTTTAGCCAATGGAATATCGCCGCGCAAAATGTGCGAGTCATTTATTGAAAATGACGGTGAGCCCTCTGAAAATTTTGACCCTTCTTGGCTTATGCAACCCGCATATAACGAATTTGCGCGTCGTTTAATTATGCTGCCCGAACTGATTGTTACATTCTTCTGGCATTTAACCATAGGTCGAAAACCCCTCTTTCGTGCTTTAGAGCGACTGAGCCCTGCTATGCCTACCGGCATATTTGCCAACCAGCAAGTGGATGTGCAGCTTTCCCGACTTTTTAATCGTGAAGGCCGCACCAATGATTTCCGCAAACTTAAAAACAAGCTCACTTTGGTGGCCACCAATTTGGACAGCGCAGAAGCTGCACCTTTTGGTCGGCCGGGCTGGGATCACATCCCCATCTCCCAGGCTGTGCAAGCCAGTTCTGCCTTGCCAGGCTTATTTCCTCCAGTAGAAATTAATGACCAATACTATGTGGATGGGGCCTTAAAGAAAACCATGCATGCCTCAGTAGCACTGGACGAAGGTGTTGACCTGCTCATTTGCCTGAATCCATTGGTGCCGTTTAATGCTACCGCACCGCAAATGTCACCTTCTATGATGCGCGGTGTTCCACCTGATCGACGCAAAATACCGCGTATCGTTGACGGCGGTCTGCCTTCAGTTTTAAGCCAAACCTTCCGGTCCATGATTCACTCACGCATGGAGCTGGGCATGAAACATTATGAAAAAGCCTACCCCAAAACCGATATTATTTTGTTTGAACCCGATCATCGCGACCCGGAACTGTATTTAACCAATTTATTCAGCTACGCGCAGCGCAGAAAACTGGCAGAGCATGCTTACCAGCAAACAAGGCAAATGTTACGCACCAGAAAAGTAGAACTTTCAGATAAACTAGCCAAGTTTGGCATTACCATCAACGATGTTGCATTAGATGATCCTAAGAGAAGTTTATCGAATGCGCCTATTTCTTCTTCTAAACTGGGAGCTGCCATTGCAACATTGAAAGAATTGATGGATGATTTAGAAGATTCCACCACTTCCGCACTTCGCAAATCTGCTCGATAAATTCAAATATGGTAAAAAAAGCACCCCGTCGTACTGCCGAGCGTATTTTGGAGACTACGCTTGAGCTGTTTAACCGCTTTGGCGAACCCAATGTCTCAACCACATTGATTTCTGCTGAACTAGGAATTAGCCCTGGTAATTTGTATTACCACTACCCTGCCAAAGATGAGTTAATCAACTCTTTGTTCGACCGCTATGAGCGCGCCTTAAACGAATTGCTCAACGCCAGTGACAACGTGCGTGACGTAGAAGACGCTTGGTTTTTTACCCATTCCCTGTTTGAAATTATTTGGCAATTCCGGTTTTTATACCGCGACCTTAACGATCTGCTTAGCAAAAACCGGCGGCTCGAAACCCATTTTCAATCGGTTCTCAAAAACAAAACGCGCGCTATCAAGGCATTGCTGGACAGTATGGCCCGGTCTGGCGCCATTCAAATGGATTCACGTTCGGTAGAACCTGCAGCCACAAGTATGGTGGTCGTGTTAACCTACTGGCTCAGTTTTGAATATGTACGTGACCCGCGCAACGCCCTTGAACCTGCAGGCGCCGAGCAAGCAATGATGCGTGGCGTGCACCATGTACTGAATTTGTTGGTTCCATATCTGGAGCCAGCCCAGCGCACCCACTTATTGAGTCTGGCTGGCGCATACAACAGTGTTTAAGGAGATGCATGCTATGGCACCCTGGACTGCTTTTACCTTTACACCCAAGTTTCGTTTTACTGCCAAAAGCATTAAAAAACACTGGGGTCGTCTGCATGCAGGTGACAAGGAGCCCATACCTCAGGACGACGCACTTTTAGCTGCATGGGCCATGTTTCACCGCGGTGAGTTTGAACAAGCCGCAAAAACCGGTTTGAGTGCTGGCTTGGCTGGTTATACCGTGGCAAACAAAGCCACTTGCATTTACGCGAACCACCTAGAGCCACGCGAAAAAACCAAGCTTGAATTGTTTATGCAAGTCAGTGAGCGGGCAACGGAACAAATTGCTGCGCAGCCCACCAATGCCAATGCCTATTATTTACAGGCTTACGCTTTGGGTCGTTATAGCCAAGGCATCAGTGTTGCCAAGGCGCTGGCCAAAGGCTTGGGCGGCAAGGTTAAGTCGGCACTCGAAACGGCCATTCGTTTAGAACCGTTACACGCAGATGCACATATTGCATTAGGCACTTTTCATGCAGAAGTCATTGATAAAGTGGGCGCCCTGATTGGTAGCATGACATATGGCGCAAAAAAAGACACCAGCCTTAAACTACTAGCGTGCGGACTGAGCCTTTGCCCCGACTCGCCAAGCGCATTACTGGAATATGCACACGGCATGGTTTTGCTGGATGCCGACGCCTATGCAGAACAAGCAACCCATTTGTACCAACAAGCCGCCGCACTGAAACCAGCCGATGCAACCGACAGGTTGAGCATTGAGCTGGCTCGTATTGAATTGGCAGAGTAATCCTAATCACCCCAAGGCATCATCAGGGTAATGAGCGACAACTTGCTAAACTCGGGTGTAAAACGGTCAATAATTTTTTGTGGATCAGGGCAAAGTGCCGTGTCTGCTACCACGCCAAACTGTACACCACCGCCATAGCTTAATATAGAAACCCCTAATCCCACGGATCCGCTTTGCGGCACCCAAAAAAGAGTTTGCTCAATGGTTGAGCCACACAGTTTTTGTTTTTGTGCTGGACCCGGTAGATTCGTCATCACCGCTGTAGTTTTTTTGGAAAACAAATGCAGCAGCGCTTCTTGTGCAGGACGCACCAAAATACCTGCCACCGCCAACAAGCCCAGCGAAAGCAGTGGCTGCATGCTGGATTTTAAACTTTGCATGCGTTTACTGACCTCGTATAAACGTTCTATCGGATTATCAATTCCAATTGGCAACACCAACGGCGCCAAGCCAAACTGGTTTCCCAGCTCATAACTGTGTTCCGGGGTGCGTAGATTGACAGGCACCATGACACGAATTTCCTGCCCGGCAATGGTGTCGCCACAGCTTTTCAAGTACTCGCCAATGGCGCCAGCCACACAACTTAGCAATACATCGTTAATAGAGCAATTAAGTGCCTTGCTGACCGCCTTGACCTCTACCAAAGGCAGGGGAGGACACCATGCCAAGCGCTTGCGCGCACCTGGCGTACCTTTAAGGCGCGTGTCTGAATCTTCTTGCATCAGCGCCAATGCTGCAACATCCATTACCACCTGGTAGACCAGCCGGACTGCGTCTACTGAGTCTGCCAAGCCTTTATCCAAACTTTTTTCAGGCTCCATGAATAGTCCGATGGAACGCACGGCACCTTCGCTGGCAGCACTTAAGGCCTTGATGGTCATATTGGTCAGAGGTTTTACAAATGAATCAACCAACCAATCCTCAGCAGCCTCTAAGCCCTCACGTTGCTCAGGAGCTGGCGTGGGTGCTGGTGGTGCATGACCGCCATCTACTAATGATTGCATCACTGACAGCAATGCCAAGCCATCGGCTATGCAATGGTGAATGCGCACCATAATGGCAGAGCCGCCCTGATAGTCTTCAACCAAATGGAATTGCCACAGCGGATGCCTGCGGTCTAGCGGCTCCATGGCCAGCTTTGCTAACCTATCCTGCAAAACACGTTGCTCGGCACCGGGCTTATGTGCTGGCAGCTTTTCCCGCACCACATGGTTAGCAAGGTCAAACAACGGATCGTTCAACCAGGTAGCGCCTGCCATGTCCTCCACCACACACTGTATAAACCTAGGGTACTGCAGCACTCGCGAGCGAATACGCTTTAACAAAGCCGCGTAAGTGATTCCTGGCCTGAGTACCAACACCCCTACAATCATCATGAGGTTACTGGGAGAGTCCATGCGTAACCACGCTGTATCCACTTTGCTCATGCGTTCACCATGCATGCCCTTAAATGCCGTAAACGTCCCAGCAGTCTGCTGGGCTAATGTTTTGGCTGTTGCAAGCTGGTTTTGCACTGTTTTTGCAGCATTTCGGGCATGTATGCGGGTAACCATCGGTAGCTCCTGAACAAAAAAACAAGGCATCGGTTAACGGTTCTAGTCTACACCGTCCACCAGAGGGTCAAAGGGGTATTAAGATACTGGGGTTTTGCATTTGCCTTCAGCAAATGTTTTACTTTATCCTTTGTATGACACACTAATCGGAGAAAACCATGTCAGACTTGAAGTCAAAATTTGAAGCAGCCGTCGCTAATTCGAAAAATCTTAGCGAACGTCCCGATAACGGCACTATGCTGAAAATCTACGCCCTCTACAAACAAGCCACTGTAGGTGACAATGCCGAGAAAAAACCCGGCTTCACCGATATGGTCGGACGCGCAAAATGGGACGCATGGAATGGCTTTAAAGGCACATCCAACAACGATGCCATGCAGCAATACGTTGACCTGATTGAGTCCCTCAGCTAATCAGCCTAAAAGCAGCACTTAAGTGCTGCTTTTTTTTGCAGCTCTCTTTTTCGGGGTAGTTTTGTCGGTAGTTTTTTCAGACGATTTAGCAGCCGTCTTGGCTGAGGTTTTACCAGCAGCTTTTGCCGGCGCTTTGGCTGCCGTTTTGGCTGCGGGTTTGGGTTTGAGGAGTTGATCCAGATTTTTTACGATCTCGGACTCGATTCGATCCTTGAATGCGCCCAGCAAAAAGCCTAATCGCGCATCCAATTCAAACTTGGTGCCTGTTACCTGCAGTGTGCCTACCACGCCGGAGCGGGTAAAGTTAACTACATCTGCATTAGCGTCTTCTTCGTAGACGCAATCCATGCCAAACTCTTGTTCTACCTGTTCGGCCCACGCAAAAGCAATTTTACGTGCCTGCTCTAAACCCAGGTTGTGCTCTCTGATAATGTGAAGGTGTGCCACCTATTTGCTCCTCAAATCCATATGCTCTATAAATTTAAATCCAAGGTTACCAGCGATGTGATCATGCTAGAACCAAATGGGCAAGAAATTTTGCAAATCATTGGTAAATTTTCGCCTGAAAACCCGCATAAAGGCATTATTGAACCCCAAGACATGCGACTGGCCATACAAAGGCTTGAGGCTGCAACAGCCAAAGTAGACTCCCACAACCCCAAAAACACGATCCAAGATATGCAAGAAGATAGCCTTTCTAACGCGCCACAATCAGTGCAATTGCACCAAAGAGCGGCTCCTTTTTTAGAGATGCTTAAGCGCAGTTTGGCGCAAAATCAAGCCATTGTTTGGGGGGTTTAACATGACAGACTCGCCCCCACCCCGTGTCTTCAAGCGTGCCGCACCACCTCCTGGTCGTACAGCGGCTCCTACTGCGACTTTAACAAACGCAACAAACAGTCCTGCTACTACGCGACTGAATAAACGCATGGCCGAACTGGGCATGGCGTCGCGGCGCGAGGCCGATGATTGGATTGGGCGCGGCTGGGTCAAGGTTAATGGCAAAGTTGCAGAAATGGGTATGCAGGTTGGCAACGATGTTCGGATCGAAATCGACAAGCAAGCACAAGGTCAGCAGGCCAACCAAGTGACGATTCTGGTTCACAAACCGATAGGTATTGTCAGCGGGCAAGCCGAGGATGGTCACCTGCCCGCCGTGACGCTGGTGCAACCCCAAAACCGCTGGCGAGATGACAATGCTCGGTTC
>CALPVM020000019.1 GCA_943327015.2 Akkermansia muciniphila | reverse complement strand
TCGTAAACACGGCCACTGACAATAAATTGCCCTGGTGTTTTAATTTGCGCCTTGACATAAAAATTGAGAGATCCATTTTCAATGGCATCACGTACACCAGCCCAAGTAGCGGGAACACCTGGTGAATAGGTAATGTCAAAATGGGCAACACCCTTTTCACCATTGGCGGTGACCTGAGCTAACAAACGAATCGTACCGGCAAAGCTGGAAAAGCCTTGGGTCGATGGAGCCAACTTGGCAGAGTATTTGCCATCATTGGCCTTCAGGTCGCCGCCAGTGCCACTGTCATTAAAAGGCAAGTTTAACTGAACAACCGGAGTGTTGGCATTGGGCTCTGGCACGCTGCGTACTTCAGACTGATTGACAGTCAATACAACAGGCTTGTTGTTTTCATCAAACGCCTCAATGGTAAATAGCACAGTTTCTGCGCCACTCACAAACACACGTTCTTGTGTAGTACGCAGGCGCAAACCTTTGACCGGGTTGCCGGATGCGTCTTTCATTACTTTGAGTTCTGACACCGGATCAAAAGGTCTAATCTGATCGGTTGCATCTTCAATGGGGCGTGAGTCAAAAGGGTAGCGGGTATGGTCCTTGTAGCTGGTATAAACCTGTTCTGCCCGTTCGTACCGCTGTTGCCAGATAGCGAGTTGTTCTGCCTTTGGCAGTAGTTTAATGTCACCTATGGGTTCGGTAATGCCGCCCGCAGGGTTTTGAGCCGCAGCATCGGCCGATATATTGACATCAGTGTTGGAGTTGGCAGCGGCAGGGTCGTCCCCCATCATCTTCCAACCCACAAATGCACCAACCAAACACAAAGCACCAATAGCAATATAGATTTGATTTTTATTCACGGTAGATAGTGTAGTTAAGGATTAATAAATTGTGTAGCGTGAGCATTGATCGATGTTTTGAAATAGCTACATGTCAAAAAAGTTTCAATGTATGCATAGCATAACAAAATTTTAGAGTGAAGTCCTTAAAAAAATAACCCGAGAATCGTGATTTCACGAGACTCGGGTTAATGGAATGGGCTAACTAAAAATTACGTTATCAATTAGCGTGCGTTGATCACGATGTCTTTACGAACCGGATCAATAATGCCTTGCCAGTTGCTGCGGGCATAGTGGTCAAATTGCTCTTTGTCGTCGCGCAGTTTAACGGTATGGAAGCTCCATTTACGGCTACCGCCTTCGTTAGATGCAGTGCCCATGGTCAGGTCATTGCACCACCAGTCGGATGGGTTGCAGAGTTCAGTACCACCGCTGCCGGACACACCGCCAGTGGAGTGGTAAGACACAGCTTGGTCGTCTTGGCCAGACAACACAAAGGCGTATACCGTACCTTTGGCGCCTGCATACATGTTGAACCATTTACCACGGGTTTGGTTGTGGTCGTACATGGCGCGTGAAGTGGCTGTTTTCAGGTCTGATACCAAAGGCTCAGACATGGCCCAGCTGCCCAAGTCAGACAACTCGCTGCCACCTGCTGCGCCAGAGGCAACGTTAACCCATTTGATGTTCCAGCCTACTTGTGTAGTGTTACCAGCTACATTGCCGCAAACACCAGATGCATTGGGGGTTGCATTTTTAACTTGGCGGGTTGTGCCGCCAAATAATGACAATGCATAACCTGTTTGCAAATTGCCTGCGCTGTGCGCGCCAATGTAACACCAGTTAGTGCCGGTGCAGAAGCAGTCAAGAGCGTCACGGATTTGGTAGTTTTTGGTGGCTACACGGTCATAACCGTTCCAGTTAACTGCCTTTTTGTTTACGCCGGCATCGGTAGTGTTGGGACCCCAGTATTTGAAGTCGGCGTAGTTGCCGTCTTGGCCACCACCGCCACGGCCGTTAACCCACAAAGTGTAGTTGGCAGCATACGCGCTGCTAATCATGCCCAAGGCTGCCACTGCACCTGCAGCAATGGCAATAGAGGATGCTTTTAAATTCCAGCGTTTGTTGGTTGGCTTGCTCATAATGATGTCTCCAAGAGTTAAAGGTGAACTAAACGAGTGCTAATTGAATGGTTAAATTGTCATACTTTTGTGGTGTATTTGACAAGTTAGGATAAACCCTGAATGTTGTATAAGTCACATAAGGGTTAATCCTATTTTTACTTGGCGTTTAACACTACGTCAGCACGTACCAAGCTGATTACGCCCAGCCAATTGCCGTTTGCATAGTGGTCGTAAGCTTCTTTGTCGTCACGGAACTTCACGGTGTGGTTGGTCCATTTTTTGCTGCCGCCTTCGTTGGCTGCAGTGCCTAAGGTCAGGTCGTTGCACAGCCAATCGGATGGGTTGCACAGGTCGGTGCCGCCAGTGCCGGCAATGCCGCCAGAGGAGTGGTAAGACACAGCCTCATCGTCTTGGCCCGGCAGTATGAAGGAATACGCAGTTCCCTTAGCGCCGGTGTACATGTTAAAAATCTTGCCACGGGTTTGGTTGTGGTCGTACATGGCGCGTGCAGTGGATGTCTTGAGGTCAGATACCAAAGGCTCAGAAACGGCCCAGCTACCTGCATCAGACAATTCGCTACCGCCAGCCGCACCTGCAGCAATGTTTACCCATTTGATGTTCCAGCCGGTTTGTTTAGTGCCAGCAGCTACATTGGTGCAAGCACCAGCAGCGTTAGGGGTGGCGTTTTTAACTGAGCGGGTGGTTCCACCGAACTGAGCCAGTGTGTAACCAATTTGGTAGTTACCAGCGCTATGACCAGCAAGGTAGCACCAGTTGGCGCCTGTGCAGAAGCAATCTAAGGCGTTTTGTAAAACATAGCTTTTTACCGAAATGCGGTCGTAACCGTTCCAGTTAACTGCTTTTTTGTTAACGCCGGCTGCAGTGGATGCGGGACCCCAGTAAGATGCAAAGTCTGCGTAGTTGCCCTCTACGGCTTTTTGGTTGGAGCGGCCATTGACCCACAAAGTGTAGTTGGCAGCGTAAGTGCTGCTCACCATGCCAAGAACGGCAACAGCGGCTGCAGCAGCGGCGATGGCGGTCGATTTGAAAGAGTATTTTTTCATTTGTTTTCTCCGGTTTAAATAAAAAGGTTTTTTGCTTGAACCATTGAATTGTCGTATTTTTACCCTGCAATTCGCAAGCTAGGAAAAACCCTTCATAGCGTTTTCCCTAGGTATTAAAATACATGGTCTTAAAAGGCCATTTCTACTAGGAGAAACAGGTTTTTTCAGGGTTTTTTTGTTCTTAATTTATTTAATTTTTTAAAGTGCAAGCTCTAATTTGGGTTTGCAAAATTACCACACTCATGTCAAAAATCATTGCGCAAATTGCACAGGAAATTCGTGTTCAAACTCACCAAGTAGAGGCCGCTGTTCAACTGTTGGATAGTGGCGCAACTGTGCCCTTTATTGCGCGTTATCGTAAAGAAGTTACCGGCGGATTAGACGATATTCAGTTGCGTGAACTCGAGTCACGCCTTACCTATTTGCGTGAATTGCAAGACCGTCGCGAGGCCGTGCAAAAAAGCATCACCGAGCAAGGAAAAATGACGCCACAACTCTTGGCTGCATTGGAGAATGCAGCCACCAAACAAGAGCTGGAAGACCTGTATTTACCCTTTAAGCCCAAGCGCCGTACCAAGGGCATGATTGCCCGCGAGGCAGGTTTGTTGCCACTGGCAGATGCCTTGTTTGCTAACCCGGCATTGGTGCCTGCAGAGGCTGCTTTGCCTTATGTGCTAGCCACCAAAACAGAAGCGGGAGATGACTTTACAACTGTGCAAGCGGTGCTGGACGGGGTGCGAGATATCTTGAGTGAACGCTGGGCAGAAAACCCTGAATTGGTGCAAGACATGCGCTCCTGGTTGTGGGCCGAGGGGGAGCTAAAAAGTGGTTTGATTGAGGGTAAAAGTGAGTCTGACCCCGAAGTTGCCAAGTTCCGCGATTACTTTGATTTTTCTGAACCCATTGGCAAAGTGCCATCGCACCGCGCACTGGCGGTGTTTCGGGGCAGGGCGCAGAATTTTCTGGATGTCAAACTCGTTCCTCCAGATGCGCCAGATGCAGATGCTGCTGTTAAAACCCGCAGTACGGCAACGGTTACTTTGGCAGAAGGGCGCATTGCTTTGCGCCTGGGTTGGAGCCACCAGTCCCGCCCTGCAGATGATCTGATTCGCAAATGCATTGCCTGGACTTGGCGCGTTAAATTAAGCCAATCTTTGGAGCGTGATCTTTTTGCCCGCCTGCGCGAAGATGCCGAAAAAGTAGCCATTAAGGTGTTTGGAGACAACGTGCGCGATTTGTTGCTGGCCGCCCCTGCCGGGCCTAAAGTGGTGATGGGCTTGGACCCGGGTATTCGCACCGGGGTTAAAGTGGCGGTGGTGGATGCCACTGGCAAACTGGTAGATACTTCTACGGTGTTTCCGCACGAGCCACGCAAAGACTGGGATGGCTCTTTGCATACCCTTGCGGCCTTGTGCCTGCGCCATGGTGTTAACTTAATTGCCATTGGCAACGGTACCGCCAGCCGCGAGACCGACAAACTGGCTGCAGACCTGATTAAACTAATGGCTAAAGGTTCCGAAGCACAAATCCAAAAAGTGGTGGTCAGTGAGGCAGGAGCATCCGTGTACTCGGCCAGCGAATTTGCATCCCTTGAAATGCCCGATGTAGATGTGAGCTTGCGTGGCGCTGCCAGTATTGCTCGGCGTCTGCAAGACCCATTGGCAGAATTGGTCAAAATTGATCCTAAATCGATTGGTGTGGGGCAGTACCAGCACGATGTAAACCAAGCTGAGCTCGCCAAAACACTAGATGCCGTGGTAGAAGACTGCGTGAACTCAGTAGGCGTCGATTTGAATACTGCCAGTGTGCCCCTGCTTACACGTGTTTCGGGTTTGTCCGGCACGGTGGCCAAGGCGGTAGTGCGCTGGCGCGAAGCCAACGGTGCTTTTGCCAGCCGCCAGCAACTGATGCAGGTCAGTGGCTTGGGAGCCAAAACATTTGAGCAAAGTGCCGGTTTTTTGCGTATCCGGGGGGGTACTAACCCATTAGATATGACCGGTGTACACCCTGAAACTTACCCCGTTGTTGAAAAAATAATTCACCATACCGGCAAGCCAGTGGCCGAGTTGATGGGGCGCTCCGAGGTGTTTAAAACATTGCGGCCAGAGTTGTTTGCCAATGATCAATTTGGTGCTGTAACGGTCAAAGACATTTTGGTGGAGCTCGAAAAACCCGGTCGTGACCCGCGCCCAGACTTTAAAGTGGCGCGCTTTAACGATGGCGTGGACGATATCAAAGACCTCAAAGAAGGCATGGTGCTGGAGGGTACAGTCAGCAACGTGGCCGCATTTGGCGCTTTTGTGGACCTGGGCGTGCACCAGGATGGTTTGGTGCATGTGAGCCAGTTGGCGCATAAGTTTGTGAGCGATGCACGCGAAGTAGTTAAAACTGGAGATATTGTTAAGGTTCAGGTGGTTGAGGTCGATATGGCGCGTAAACGCATTGCCTTAACCATGAAGCTAGGGGCTGCTCCCGGCCGTGCTGACAAAGCCTCTGCCAATAACTCTTACACGGCTCCTGCGCGTGGAGAGCGACAGCGCATGGGACGAGATGAAGGTATTTCTGGTGGTTCGGCCATGGCCAATGCTTTTGCCAAACTAAAGCGTTAAACTGCAGCTTTGACTCTTATGCATTTCGGAGACTTTAACCCATGAATCTTAGCGCCTTGTTGGAGCAGCAGTTTACACTGCCCAGTATTCCAAAAGTGGTTGCTTTGCTGTTGGCAGAGTTAGATCGTACTGACATTGATTTGCGTAAAGTCACCCGTTTAATCAGCTCTGACCCGGCATTAACCACGTATGTGTTGCGCTTTGCGAATTCTGAGTTTGCTGACCTCAAGGGCAAAATTCACAGTGTTTCTGAAGCTTTGGCACTTTTGAAATTGTCTCAGGTGCGCGCCGCTGTTCAAAGTGCCGCTGGCGCCGTGTCTGTTAAAGCCGTACCAGGTATCAACTTGCAGCAATTTTGGGATTACAGCCTGAATGTTGCACGCGTTTCGCGTTCCTTGGCTACCTTGGTGCGGCTTAATCAGCAGGCAGCCTTTACCTGTGGTTTAGTCCATGCTATTGGCGAGGTAGCCATGCTGTTACATATGTCAGATCAACTGGCTAAATTCAGCGCTGAAATCCCTCCATTAGATTTGCGTCGTGCAGAAGCTGAACGTGAGGTTTTTGGTTTTTGTTATGCATCCGTAGGTGCAGGTTTTGCCCGTAAATGGAATTTGCCTCAAAACATGGTAGACGCACTGGAACACCAACACGCACCATTTGAAAACAATGTTTACGAGCCCATGGCCGGCGTTGTTCATCTTGCAACTTGGCGGGCACGCTGCAAGGCTAGCCACTTGAACGAAAAAGGCATGGCTGTTACTTTTCCGGGCTCAGTGGGCGTTGCCTTGGGGCTCGATATTGATATGGTGTTGCAAGAAGGCCCGTTTGACTGGGCCGCGCATACCTAAGGGTGTGGTTAAAAACCGAGTGAAGAAAGCAGGTCGTCCACGTCGTCCTGCTTTAAAGCGGCTTCCGGCATTTGGGGGCCTTTTAAATCTTTGGTTTCGCCGGAGGATACTACGTTTTCTGCTTTAGTTTGAATGGCTTCTGGAGAACTGTCCATGAGCAATTGAACCAGCTGCAATTCGGTACGTGTAATGATGTCAATGACTTTTTTGATAATCTGGCCAGACAGGTCTTGAAAGTCTTGCGCCATCATGATGTCGCTCAGTACATTGCCCTGATTGACAGCAAATTTACCCACGCCTTCGGAGTATTTACGACACTGCACTAACAAGCCTCTGGCTTGATCAATGTTCATGGTGTCGGAGGCGGCCAGATTATTGAGTGCCATGCCCAAGTCAACACTGCGTTTAGAGTAGTCGTCGCAATCGGGTTTGGCGGAGTCAACCAGGTTAAGTACTTTGTTGGCAGCATCTTCTGTCATTTTGCCAACGTAGCTCAGGCGGTCGCGTGCGTCCGGAATTTCACGCACAATCGCATGCAACTGGTTGTTACCCAGAATAGTTAGAGCCTCGTGCATTTCGCGGGTGATAACACCGAGGCGGGCGTATGCTTCTTCTTTGCTTAATGGTGCTGTCATAAACTGAGCCAATTCCTTCCTGACGTATATCGAGTTTTTCGAGATTATGAATACTCTTGAGACATACATCACTTCTAAGTGTAGAGTTTACCCCGAAGAAAGGGTGTTATATATCTTCCAGCAGCTTATAGCCCAAGTTTAATAGCGTCACATCTGCCCCATTGGCGCTTGCTAAATGCAATTGTCCCTGCTCAATGGCAGCCAATTGGCCGGAAATAATGGCATCAAAGCCACCTCCTGGCGCTGCAGCTGCTTGTACTACCGTGGCACACTCCTGCTCGGCGTCTGTAGCGCCATACACCAAATCGCCAATTTTCAGCTCTGCGGCACTGTGCACCACAAATGCGCGGCGTTTAATGGTGCCCCTGAACTGGCTACGTGCAACTACCTCTTGCCCGGGATAGCAGCCTTTTTTGAAATTAATACCCCCGACTGATTCGTAGTTCAGCATTTGCGGCACCAACATATCCGCTACTGCGCTGCAGATAGTGGCTACACCACTGCGTACCTCGCTCCATAGCCATATGTTCTGTGACAAGCCAGTACCGTTGGGTGGAGTTGCTGACAAAGATCCAATCCAAAGTTGCCTAGGTACTCCCAATACAGGATAAAGGTTGATAACCACTGCATCGGATGGATGCATTTTGCTCCATGGTGTGGAGGCCTCAGCGCTGGCAGGAAAAATGGCATCACCCGCCAAACCATACAGTTTGAATGAGGCTGTAACATCGCTCAAACGCGCTTTTGCACGTAGAACAAACATGCTCAACCGTTTCATGGTGGTTGCAATCAGGTCTTTATGACATATTAAAAATATATTGCCTTGCGCGTCTTTATAGCCAATAAAGCTGGCTAACATTCTGCCTTTGGGCGAACACAGGGCGGCAAGGCGGGCTTGTTCCAGGCCGAGCAAGGAAAAATCGTGGGTCAGTTGACCGTGGATAAACTTGGCGGCGTCCTCGCCCTCAATTTTGATAATGCCTAAATAATCCAGTGGTGCTGCGCCATTCAGTACTTCTGATTCGGAGTGGGGTACATTGGTTTCGTTTTGCATAATAAAGATTATCGTGTTTTGTATGAATTCACAAAGGATGTAGGGCTGTGCGTGTTGCCATTATTGTATTTTTAGTAGTATCTTTGTGTGCAGTAGCAGGCGTGTATGATTGGCTGCACAGGCCTATGCCGATTTCAGATGATGTTGTCGATCTGGTGGTAGAGCCGGGTTCTAGTGCGCGTCAGGTAGCCACTGCTGTAAAACAAGCGGGTGTAGATGTTGCGCCCCTGGTGTTGTATTGGACGTTTCGATTGTCTGGCAACGCACGCAATATCAAGGCGGGCAGTTACGAAGTGGCTGAGAGTGATACCCCCTTAAGCTTGATGAAAAAACTGGTGCAAGGCGATCAAGCGTTGCGACAGCTCACGCTGGTAGAGGGCTGGACTTTTCAGCAGGTTCGTCAGGCATTAAAGAAAGCCGAAAATCTCAAACCGATTTCAGCATCAATGACTGATGCCGCCATCATGCAGACCTTAGGTCGGCCTGATGTGTTGCCGGAGGGGCGCTTTTTTCCGGATACCTACATTTACCCTAAAGGCGCGAGCGATATCAGTGTTTTGCAACGTGCCATGGTTGCCATGGATGAAAAGCTGGCGCAAGTATGGCAGCTGCGTAGTCAAGATACAGTTCTAACTAACCCTGAACAATTGCTTGTGTTGGCAAGTATTATTGAAAAAGAAACCGGGCTGGAGGCCGATAGGCCCATGGTGGCTAGCGTGTTTAATAATCGGTTGCGAATTGGTATGCGGTTGCAAACCGACCCCACTGTCATTTATGGACTTGGCGCTACTTTTGATGGTAACCTTCGTAAAGTGGATTTACAGACCGATACACCTTACAACACCTACACCCGTGCAGGACTGCCGCCGGGGCCAATTGCCATGCCAGGTAAAGCGGCCTTATTAGCGGCGCTTCAACCCGCTCAAAGTAAAGCTTTGTATTTTGTGGCGCGGGGCGATGGCAGCAGCTATTTCAGCGAAACTCTGGATGAGCATAATAGGGCGGTTAACAAGTACCAGCGTTAACACATTAAAAATTTTATGAGTGGACTTTTTATCAGCTTTGAAGGCATAGATGGTGCGGGTAAATCCACGCACATAGAGTCATTGGCACAGGCGTTGGAAGCAACAGGGCGCATCGTTGTGCGTACCCGTGAGCCAGGTGGCACCCCGTTGGCAGAGCGTTTGCGGCAGATTTTGCTCAATGAACCGATGGATGCAATGTCCGAGGCTTTGATTGCATTTGCTGCACGTCGCAACCATGTAGAGCATATTATTAGGCCTGCATTGCAACGCCATGAAGTCGTGTTGAGCGATCGATTTACCGATGCCACTTTTGCTTACCAAGGCGGTGGCGGTGGCTTGGATGAGGACTTTTTGTCGATTTTGGAGCAGTGGGTCCATTTGCCGCTGCAACCGGATATAACTTTCTGGTTCGATGTTTCTCCGGAGGTGGCTGCTGAGCGCTTAAAAGGCGCTAGATTGCCAGATAAATTTGAATCGCAGCCGCAAGAGTATTTTGCCAAGGTCCGTGCCGCTTACGCAGCGCGCATGGCTAGCGATGCAAGCCGTTTTGTGCCAATAGATGCCCATCAATCACCGCAAGGCGTTTGGGAGCAAGTACAAACAGCGTTAGCAAAACGTGGGCTGCTGGCAGCATGATTGCACGCGCACTTCCTCCTTGGATTGAGCATCAATTACAGTCCTTATTGATGCAACGGGGACATGCATGGTTGCTGCAAGGGCCATCGGGGTTGGGGCAATACACTTTGGCGCTAGCCTTGGCGCGCGCCTGGCTCTGTGATCACCCCTCACCGCAAGGAGCCTGTGGACGTTGTGCAAGTTGCCACGCTATCGATGTGCGTACCCATGCCGACTTGTGCGTTTTGATGCCTGAAACCCAGATGATGGCGTTAGATTGGCCTTTGTCAGAAAAAGCCCAAGCCGAGATTGATGACAAAAAGCGCAAGCCTAGCAAGGAAATTCGTGTGGAAGCCATGCGGGATGCGGTTGAGTTTTCGCAGCGTACCAATGCGCGCGGCAAAGGCAAAGTGATGCTGGTGTTTCCAGCAGAGCAAATGAATCAGTTTACCGCCAGTGCCTTGCTTAAAACCCTGGAAGAACCTCCGGGTGATATCAAGTTTATTTTGGCTTCAGAGTCTGCACATCAGTTACTACCTACCATTCGTAGCCGTTGCATTGGTCACACCATGCTATGGCCGGACGCTGTGCAGGCTACTGCGTGGCTAGAAAAAAGTGGGATGGCGGTGCAGGAGTCTGCATTTTTCTTAAACGCAGCGGGTGGGCGGCCGGAAGACGCTTTCAAGTACCAACAGGCTGGTCTTACGGCTAAAGAATGGTCTGGCTTTCCGCAAGCCATGGCACGGGGAAATGTGGCCTATGTCAAAGATTGGACCCCCGTGCAATTGTTGGATGCGTTACAAAAACTTTGCCATGATGTTTTAGTGCACCATTTCTCGGCGCCTTGCCGGTTTTTTGCCGCGGCTGATTTACCGCAGCACAGCCACTTGGGAGCTATTACTCAATGGTCTAAGGCATTATTGCTGAGTGCAAGAACGGTGGAACACCCATTTAATTCCGGATTGATGCAGGAAGCCCTTGTCGGGCAGGCACAATCGGCTCTAAACTCGCGACAATGAGAAATTGATATGAGTAATCCAGCACCATCTTCAGCCAGACCCAGCGTTATTCAGTTGTCCATCAAGGAGAAGGCTGCGCTTTATGCAGCGTTTATACCTTTGTTTTCTGAGGGCGGCTTGTTTTTGCCTTCAACCCGCTCCTATAACTTAGGCGATGATGTTTATTTGTTACTTTCTTTGCCCGATGATATGCAACGTTATCCTGTTGCCGGCAAAGTAGCTTGGATTACACCCGTCAAGGCTGCAGGAGGTCGTACGCAGGGCGTTGGAATCTCGTTTCCTAAAGACGATAAAGCCCGCGCCTTAAAGCTCAAAATTGAGGAAACCTTGGGCGCATTGCTGGCCTCCGACAAGCCCACCCAAACTATTTGATACTGCTTTTTATGTTTACAGATTCGCATTGCCATCTCAACTTTCCGGAGTTGGCATCCCGACTGGACACCATTCTGGAGGCAATGTCACAAGCCCAGGTGTCACGGGCTTTGTGCATATCAACCACCCTTGAAGAATTTCCTGCGGTGCACCAATTGGCTACAAGTTACAACAATTTATGGGCCACGGTGGGTGTGCATCCAGACAATGAGGGGGTTACCGAGCCTTCCTTGGACGACTTGCTGCAAAGAGGCAAGCTTGACCGGGTCGTTGCCGTGGGTGAAACCGGGCTTGATTATTTTCGCTTAGGCGAGCGCACGCTGTCTGATATGGAGTGGCAACGCGAGCGTTTCAGGGTGCATATTCGTGCTGCGCGTCAGTTGCACAAGCCTTTGGTAATTCATACCCGCAGTGCCAGCGACGATACTATAGCCATTCTGCAAGAAGAGGGCGAAGACGGCTCCGAGGGCAGTGCCGGCGGCGTGTTTCATTGCTTCACAGAAAGCCAAGCAGTAGCCAAAGCTGCTTTAGATCGCGGTTTTTATATCTCTTTCTCGGGTATCTTGACCTTTAAGACGGCCCAGGATTTGCGCGATGTAGCGCGCTGGGTGCCTATGGACAGAGTTTTGATAGAAACCGATAGCCCCTATCTTGCACCCGTGCCATACCGGGGTAAAACCAATGACCCCTCATTGGTTCCCTATGTTGCACAGCAACTGGCGCAGCTCAAAGGTTGTAGTGTGCAGGAGATAGCAGAGGCCACAACCAGCAACTTTTTACGGCTCTTTTCTGGGGTCATGCATTAACCCCCTATGCACCCCTTAATTGGAGGTCAACAGTTGTGTTGCTACTTCATGGCGCAGAGCAGTTTGTCGGTTTTGTGGGTCTACAAATACCAAGCGCGGTTGGTGTGATCCAACGTGTTCTTCATGCACCTGTGCAAATGCGGCAATAATTATCAGATCTCCAGTGCTGGCGCGACGCGCGGCTGAGCCATTGACTGAAATCATGCCGGTGCCGCGTTGACCGCGTATGGCATAGGTAACAAAACGCTCACCGTTATTGATGTTCCAGATATGAATTTGTTCGTGTTCGCAAATATTGGCGGCCTCCAACAGATCTTCATCAATGGCGCAAGAGCCTTCATAGTGCAGTTCGCAGTGGGTTACGGCCACGCGGTGAATTTTGGATTTAAGCAAGGTTCTAAACATGGATGTCACTCCTTCTATATCAAATGGTGGGGCGTAAGCGTAGTCGCTACAGCGTTTTCGTTGGTAAGGGGGTAGTCGCGGCTGTAATGCAGACCGCGGCTTTCAAGGCGGGATTGTGCACTTTTTACGATCAAATCTGCCACTTGAACTAAATTTCTTAGTTCCAGCAAGTCGCGGGTTACATGAAAATGGGCATAGAACTCTTGAATCTCGCCTTGTAGAAGTGCAATACGATGCGCCGCCCGCTCTAAACGTTTATTGGTGCGCACAATGCCTACATAATCCCACATAAAGCGGCGCAGTTCATCCCAGTTGTGCGATATGACCACCGACTCGTCGGAGTCGGTTACTCGGCTATCGTCCCATGCGGGTAGTTGCTTGGGCGGAGTTGTAGGCCGGTCTTGAAGGGCCTGCATGATGCTTTGGGTTGCAGCACGTGCAAATACCATGCATTCCACCAGTGAATTACTGGCCAATCGGTTGGCTCCGTGCAGGCCGCTGCAAGCGGCCTCGCCGATGGCAAACAAACCTGCTACATCTGTTTTTCCAGATAAGTCGGCAAGTACTCCGCCGCATGTGTAGTGTGCAGCTGGTACTACGGGAATGGGTTGTTGCGACATGTCAATGCCGAGCTCTTTGCAGCGGGCGTAGATATTTGGAAAATGCTCTTGAATAAAACCCAAAGGTTGGTGTGAGATGTCTAGGTACACACAATCAAAACCACCTTTTTTCATTTCAAAGTCAATGGCGCGTGCAACCACATCGCGCGGGGCCAGTTCAGCGCGCGGATCGTGGCTTGGCATAAAGCGTGTGCCATCGGGTAGAAGTAGGCGCCCGCCTTCGCCACGCACTGCTTCGCTGATCAAGAAAGACTTGGCGTGGGGGTGGTAGAGGCAAGTGGGGTGGAATTGTATAAACTCCATGTTTTGCACCCTGCAACCTGCTCGCCATGCCGCAGCAATTCCATCGCCAGTTGCGGTGTCGGGGTTGGTGGTGTAGAGGTAAACTTTGCCCGCGCCGCCCGTAGCAATGATGGTGTGGGCTGCCTCAAAGGTCAGCACTTCGTCGGTAACGTCATCAAGAGCATATAAACCCAAGCACTGGGTGGGCGCATCGGAGGGCAATTGCTTGCGTTTTTTGAGTTTGTCGGTTGTTATCAAGTCCACCAAGGTATGGTGTTCAAACAGACTAATGTTGGGGGTGTTTTGTACGCGCTCAATCAGGGTGCGTTGTACTGCAGCACCGGTGGCATCGGTGACGTGCACAATGCGTCGGGCACTGTGACCGCCTTCGCGGGTGAGGTGAAGTTGTCCGTCTTCCTCAGAGAAGGGCACGCCCAGTTTTTGCAGCCAGGCAATGGCTTGCGGCGCTTGCTCTACTACAAACTGGGTTGCTTGTAGGTCACACAAACCCGCCCCGGCAATGAGGGTGTCGTCTACGTGGGCAGCAAAACTGTCGTCTTTGTCCCACACGGCAGCGATGCCGCCTTGTGCCCAGCCGCTGGAGCCTTCTACAACTGCACGCTTGGTGATAATGGCAACCCGATGCTGCTGGCTTAATAGCAAAGCAGCACTCAAGCCGGCCAAACCGCTACCAACGATGAGTACATCAAAGTGCAGCCTTGAAGGGGGTTGGGATACTGTGGACATGCAAAGGTTGGTTAATGCCGAAAAAACTAAATGGTGCCGTGTGTGGCAACTTCAAGGGCTTGTTCGAGGGTTGGGCAAAAATGGCCGGAAGGTAGTGATGCCAGCAGTCCGCAACGCCGAAGAATATCAAGGGGTTGTTGTGTCAGCCCTGAAATCAGCAGTACAACCTGGTGTTTACGGCAGCTTTTAATAAGGTCTTGTAATGCATCGGCTCCCGAGGAGTCTATGTATAAAACATTGGCAAAATCTAGTACCAAAGCGCGCTCGGGAAGCGCATCTTCCATTTTTTCAATCAGCTGTACTGCACCAAAAAACAGAGCCCCATGCAGCCGGTAGGCAGAGATTTTGCCATTCTGGTTGATTAATCGGGGGTCGTCTTTGTCACCCATAATTTCGCAGTGCGTCAGGCTGGATATGCGGTAAATGAAAGTAAGGCATGCTGCAACCAAACCTACCTCAACTGCCACTGTTAAATCGAAAATGACGGTGAGCAAAAATACGGATATGAGCGTGGCGCGGTAGGGCAGGCGGTATTGGCGAAGCTGTACAAATGCGCGCCACTCACCCATATTCCAGGCCATGTACATCAATATAGCGGCCATGGCAGCCAGGGGAATGTCGTAAGCAAGTGGTGCTGCAACCCACATAAACACCAGCAAGGTCACTGCGTGCACCATACCAGCAACAGGGCTAGTAGCGCCACTCTTGGCATTGG
>CALPVM020000018.1 GCA_943327015.2 Akkermansia muciniphila | reverse complement strand
GTTTGTTACTTCGCCTCAAAGACTTTTTAATCGAGCTCGGGCGGGATTTTTGTTTTGTGGGCAGTGAATATCCAGTGCAGGTAGGCGGGCGTGATTTTGCGTTGGACTTGCTTTTTTTTCACCGAGGTCTTAATAGCCTTGTGGCCATTGAACTCAAGGTCGGGCGTTTTGAGCCCGAATACTTGGGTAAGCTGAATTTCTATCTGGAAGCATTGGATAGAGATGTTAAAAAGCCCCACGAAAATCCCTCGATTGGTGTGCTTCTGTGTGCCAGCAAAGATGATGAGGTGGTGGAATATGCACTCAGCCGCAGCACTTCCCCTACGTTGATTGCCGAATACCAAACGCAACTGCCTGACAAAGCCTTGCTGCGCGCCAAGCTGCATGAGTTTTATGTGCAAAATACCCAAGCCCTGTATGAGGAAGAATAATGCAGTTGAAATGCGCTTTTTTGTGTGCCGCTTTTTGCGCCATTCCCGCATGGGCAGACGGCTTGCAAAGCCTTGATATATTTTTAAAAAATACCCGCACTGGCAGAGCTGATTTTGTGCAGGTGGTTACGCCTCCCGCCAAGGAGGGGCAGGCACCAAGGGTTAAAACTTCCAGTGGCCAATTTGCATTCGCCAGACCGGGTAAGTTTAAATTTGTGTACCTTAAACCGTTTGAGCAAACCATGGTAGCCGATGGTCAAACGCTGTGGCTGTTTGACGTAGACCTGAACCAAGTAACCGCTCGCCAGCAGTCGCAAGTGTTAGGCTCTACGCCCGCTGCTTTAATTGCTACCGCCCCGGACTTAAAAGCGTTGCAAACCGAATTTGTGCTTACGGCCTTGCCAGACCAAAATGGATTGGAGTGGGTGCAGGCACTGCCCAAAAGCAAAGACGGTCAACTGCAGTCGGTGCGCGTGGGTTTGCGTGTTAATGGTAAAAATGCAGAACTGGCTAGTCTGGAAATTTTGGATAGTTTTGGGCAGCGCTCGGTGCTTACATTTAGCAAAGTAGAAACCAACCCTGTTTTGTCCGCTACCACGTTCGAATTTAAGCCCCCCAAGGGTGTTGACGTGATTCGGCAGTAAGCCGTGGCTGTAACACCAACATCCAATACGCACACTCCATTGGCGGAGCTCTTGCGACCGCAGCAGCTGGCCGATGTGATCGGGCAGCAGCACCTGCTGGGTGAGGGTATGGCGCTGCGTTTGGCGTTTGAATCCGGCCAGCCGCATAGCTGCATCTTGTGGGGGCCACCGGGCACCGGTAAAACCACGTTGGCGCGCCTTATGGCCCATGCGTTTGATGCGCAGTTTATTACCATCAGTGCAGTGTTGGGTGGGATCAAAGAAATCCGCGAGGCAGTGGAACTTGCCACACAAGAAAAAAACAGACCGCAGCCACGCCGCACACTGGTGTTTGTGGACGAGGTACACCGTTTTAACAAAAGTCAGCAGGATGCGTTTTTGCCGCATGTGGAAAGTGGTTTGTTCACTTTCATTGGTGCCACTACCGAAAACCCGTCGTTCGAGGTCAATTCAGCCTTGTTGTCGCGGGCACAGTTGTATTTGCTTAAATCTCTCACCGATGACGACTTGCTGCAGTTGTTTACCCGTGCCCAACAGCACGCATTAAAAGGCTTCGAGTTTGCTGAGGCTGCTGTGACCACCCTGATAGGCTACGCCGATGGCGATGCACGGCGTTTTTTGAACCTGCTGGAGCAATGTGACAACGCAGCGCGCGCCGCAGGCGTCACTCAGGTAGACGTAAACTTTATACAAAATGCCTTGACCTTGAATTCGAGGCGTTTTGACAAGGGTGGCGACCATTTTTATGACCAGATTTCGGCCTTGCACAAGTCAGTGCGCGGCTCGCACCCCGATTCTGCCTTGTATTGGCTTACCCGCATGCTGGACGGCGGGGCCGACCCTAAATATCTGGCGCGTCGGATTATTCGCATGGCTTGGGAAGACATTGGCCTAGCCGACCCGCGCGCCATGCAAATAGCTAACGATGCCGCACTGACTTTTGAGCGCTTGGGCAGTCCCGAGGGCGAGTTGGCATTGGCACAAGCTGTTATCTACCTGGCAGTAGCTGCCAAGAGTAACGCTGGCTACAACGCTTACAACCAAGCGCGTGCATTTGTAAAAAAAGACAAAAGCCGCGAAGTGCCGGTGCATTTGCGCAATGCCCCGACCAAGCTCATGAAAGAATTGGGCTACGGGCACGCCTACCGCTATGCCCATGATGAGCCGAATGCCTATGCTGCAGGCGAAACTTATCTACCTGATGGTATTGCTGAACCACAGTGGTACAAACCAGTTGCAAGAGGACTTGAAATCAAAATTGGTGAAAAAATGGCTTTTCTGAAAAGTTTGGATGCAAAACCAAGTGTAAAAAGCGACTGAGGAATAGCAAACCCATCAATAGCTACGAATGAATCCATTCAGCCCTTGGTTACAATCTGCGCAATAGCGACCCTGAGTGGATGTGGTCAACTGGAGATAAATATGGATATTTTGGTGCAGCAGATCATCAATGGTCTGGTGTTGGGTAGCATGTATGCGCTGATTGCGCTGGGCTACACCATGGTATATGGCATCATTAATCTGATTAATTTTGCCCATGGTGAGGTCATGATGATTGGAGCACTTACCAGCTGGAGTGCTATTGGTTTAATGACCGATGCCATGCCCGGAGCGCCCGGATTTGTTATTTTGATTTTGGCTACTTTGATTGCCTGTGTAGTAGCTGCAGCGCTTAACTTTACTATCGAAAAAGTGGCCTATAGACCCCTGCGCAATAGCCCCAAGCTTACGCCTTTGATTACGGCAATTGGTGTTTCTATATTGCTGCAAAGCTTGGCTATGATTATCTGGAAGCCTAATTACAAGTCGTACCCCACATTGCTGCCGAGTCAACCTATAGATTTTGCCGGAGCGGTGATTACACCCACTCAGGTGATGATTCTGGCTGTTACCGCTTTGGCGTTGGCGGTGTTGACCTGGCTGGTCAACTTTACCCGCTTGGGTCGCGCCATGCGTGCCACCGCAGAAAATCCGCGTGTTGCTGCGCTGATGGGTGTCCGTCCTGATTTGGTGATTTCTGCTACTTTTGTCATTGGCGCGGTGCTGGCCGCCATTGCTGGCGTGATGTATGCGTCCAACTATGGCACAGCCCAGCACGCTATGGGTTTCTTGCCGGGGCTCAAGGCGTTTACCGCTGCAGTTTTTGGCGGTATTGGTAACCTGTCGGGTGCAGTGGTGGGTGCGCTGTTTTTGGGCTTGGTGGAGTCGATTGGTGCGGGCTACATCGGGGAGCTCACCGGAGGCGTGCTGGGTAGCCATTACTCGGACATTTTCGCCTTTGTGGTGCTGATTATTGTGTTGACCCTTCGCCCATCGGGGTTGATGGGTGAGCGGGTGGCTGATCGCGCTTGAGGGTAAATTAGCCATGAAACAACATAAAAATACATTTATTTACGCCATTATTGCGGTGGGCTTGCTTGTCTTGCCCCTGGTGCTGCAGGGTTTTGGTAACGCATGGGTGCGCATCGCTGACATGGCCTTGTTGTACGTGCTGCTTGCGTTGGGGCTCAATATTGTGGTGGGGTACGCCGGCTTGCTTGATTTGGGCTATGTGGCATTTTTTGCCATTGGTGCCTATATGTTTGGTTTGTTGTCGTCACCACATTTGTTTGAGACCTTTCCCGCACTGGCGGCTACTTTTACGCAGGGCTTGCATACACCCATATGGATTGTTATTCCGGCAGCCGCTGCACTGGCCGCGTTTTTGTGAATTGTGTTGGGCGCGCCCACGCTGCGTTTACGTGGAGACTATCTGGCCATTGTGACCTTGGGTTTTGGCGAGATTATTCGTGTGTTTATGAACAATATGGACCATCCCGTTAACATTACCAACGGTCCACGCGGCATTAACCAGATTGATTCTTTGCACATTTTTGGTCTTGATTTGGGTAAAAAGCTCACTATTGGATGCTTTGAGCTGTCGTCGGTATCGCTGTACTACTACCTGTTTTTAAGCTTGGTGTTAATTAGCATCGTGATTTGCCACCGGCTGGAGTTTTCGCGCGTCGGGCGCGCTTGGCTGGCGATTCGTGAAGACGAAACAGCGGCCAAGGCCATGGGCATCAACACCCGTAACCTCAAGCTGTTGGCGTTTGGTATGGGGGCTAGTTTTGGTGGTGTATCGGGTGCCATGTTTGCCTCGTTTCAAGGGTTTATATCACCCGAGTCGTTCAGCTTAATGGAGTCGGTGATGATTGTGGCCATGATTGTGCTGGGTGGGGTAGGGCACTTGCCGGGCGTGGTGCTAGGTGCATTGTTGTTGTCCATTTTGCCCGAGGCCTTGCGTTACGTAGCTGCACCTTTGCAGACTATGACGGGCGGGCGCCTAGATCCTGCTATCTTGCGCCAGTTGTTAATTGCGCTGGCTATGATTAGTATTATGCTGCTGCGACCGCGTGGCCTATGGCCTTCGCCAGAACATGGACGCTCTTTGCAAGCCAAAGTGAATGAAGGGCAGGCATCATGATTCGCAGGGTAAGTAAAAAAAATATCCAAACCGATGCGGTACTTGAAGTGTCGGGCGTGTCCAAACGCTTTGGTGGCTTGCAGGCTCTGAGTGATATTGCCCTGACCATTCAACGCGGGCAGGTATATGGACTGATAGGCCCTAACGGAGCGGGTAAAACGACGTTTTTCAATGTGCTAACGGGCTTATACACCCCCGACAGTGGCACCTTCAAGTTGGCAGGCAAGGCTTTTCGACCCAATGCTGTGCATTTGGTAGCAAAGGCGGGTATTGCGCGCACCTTCCAGAATATTCGGCTATTTGCAGAAATGACCGCACTCGAGAACGTAATGGTCGGGCGCCATGTGCGTACCCGTTCTGGTTTGTTTGGTGCTATTTTCCGTACACCTGGATTTAAAGCGGAGGAGGCGGCCATTCAAAGCCGTGCCCGAGAGTTGCTGGAATATGTAGGCATTGCCGATTTGGCTGATTACAAGGCCAGAACCTTGAGCTACGGCGACCAGCGCCGGCTGGAAATTGCCCGTGCATTGGCCACCGACCCCCAGTTGCTGGCGCTGGATGAACCCGCAGCCGGCATGAATGCCACCGAGAAGGTGGAACTGCGTAAGCTGATTGAGCGCATTCGCCAAGATAACCGCACGGTGTTACTCATAGAGCATGATGTTAAATTGGTGATGGGTTTGTGCGACCGTATTACGGTGTTGGACAACGGTAAACCCATTGCAGAGGGAACTCCAGCCGAAGTACAAAAAAATGACAAAGTTATTGAAGCCTATTTAGGCACCGGTGCGTAATAGGGCTAGGACATAAACAATGACAACAACTTTGCTCAAAGTAACCGGACTCAAGGTGTGTTACGGTGGAATTCAGGCCGTTAAAGGTATTGATTTTGAGGTAAACCAGGGAGAGTTGGTTTCGCTTATCGGCTCTAACGGTGCTGGCAAAAGCACAACCCTCAAAGCAGTAACTGGTTTGCTGCCCTTGGCTGGTGGCGACATCGAATATATGGGTAAAAGCATTCGCGGACAAGGCTCTTGGCAATTGGTGGAGCAAGGCTTGGTCATGGTGCCCGAAGGACGTGGGGTATTTGCCCGCATGTCGATTACTGAAAATCTGGCTATGGGTGCTTACACACGCACAGATAAATCTGCCATTGCCGCCGATCTGGAAAAGGTGTATGCCATTTTTCCGCGCCTGAAAGAGCGCCGGCACCAACTGGCAGGAACCTTGTCCGGGGGCGAACAGCAAATGCTGGCTATGGGGCGCGCCTTAATGTCTAACCCCAAAGTGTTGTTGCTGGATGAGCCTTCTATGGGGCTTGCTCCTATGATGATTGACAAAATTTTTGAGGTAGTGCGTACGGTCGCAGCGCAAGGCTTAACCATGGTGCTGGTGGAGCAAAACGCCAGCCGCGCGTTGGGTATTGCCAACCGCGCGTATGTGCTTGAATCGGGGCTGGTGACGCTGCAGGGCCAAGCCACTGATTTGCTTAAGAACCCCAAAGTGCGCAAAGCTTACCTTGGGGATTAATGCGTTTTGCTTTAATAGCTTTAACTTGCTTTGTCTGCTGCCGAGGTAAATGCATCGGCATAAAACTCGTCTTCGGGTAGCTGAGCCAAAGTGGTAAAGTCGCGCCGGGCAGAGTCCACCACAATCGGCGCGCCACAGGCATACACTTGGTAGCCAGATAGGTCGGCAAAGTCCTGTAGCACTGCGCGGTGCACAAAGCCAACTCTGCCAGTCCATGTGTCTTCCGGCAACGCGTCTGAAACAACCGGTACATAGCGCAGGTTAGGCATTTTTTCTGCCATGGCAAGCAGCCAGTCGTGCATGTACAGGTCTGACGGGCGCCGACCTCCCCAGTACAGGGTTACGGGGCGCACTATGCCTTTGTGGAGCATGTGTTCCAGCAAGGCCTTGATGGGGGCAAACCCGGTGCCCGAGGCTACAAAAACCATGGGTTTGTCGGAGTCTTCACGCAAGAAAAAAGAACCTTGCGGGCCTTCGATGCGCAAAATTTCTTTTTCTTTCATAGCACCAAATACATGGTCGGTAAATTTACCGCCGGGCATATGGCGAAGGTGCAGCTCCACGCTGCCAGTTTGGTGTGGCGCATTAGCCATGGAGTAACTGCGCCGGCTGCCGTCGCGCAAAATAAATTCGATGTACTGTCCGGCACGAAAGGTAAATGTGTCGTTAGCGGGTAATTGCAACTGCAACACCATGACATCGTTTGAGAGCCGTTGCATGCTGCTGACCCGAACCGGCATTTTTTTCATGGGTATTGCACCCACTTCGGTCACCTGACGCGACTCGAGCACCACATCGGTCTGTGGCGAAGCGCAGCAGGTGAGCACCATGCCGGCGGCTTCTTCCTCCGTGCTTAACGCTTTGCTTTGGTGTGTGCCATGCACCACTGTGCCAGATACTTTTTTGCATTTGCAGGAGCCACAGGCGCCATCTTTGCACCCATAGGGCATGCCAATCGATTGGCGCAGGCTGGCGGTTAAGATGGTTTCAGTGCTATCCACCACAAAATGGCGCCCGCTCGGTTGCACCGTTACGGTAAAACTATGTGCAGATTTGGCTGAATTTGGTATGGTTTCAGGCATTTATTGGTTATCCTACTCAGTTATTTTTCATCAAACCCTGATTTTGCCTTCAAATTTGACTCCTTTGGGTGCTTTACCCGCACGCTTTCGGCGTGAACGTGTGCTTATTGTCGGTTGCGGCGATATTGGCTTGCGCCTTGCTGCGCTTATTAAGGGTCGCGTGCGTGTGTTGGCACTCACCTCTACACCTGCGCGCGTTACTGAGTTAATGCAACACGGCATCCAACCACTGATCGGTAATTTAGACCACGCTAAAAGCCTGCACCGACTGTCAGGCATTGCCCAGCGCATAGTGCACCTGGCACCACCCGCTACCCAAGGTTGGCAGGATGAACGTACGCAAAACCTGCTGCATGCCCTGCGCCGGCGTTCAGCACCGAAAAAAGTGGTGTATGCCTCTACCAGCGGCGTGTATGGAGATTGTGCGGGGCAGTGGGTGACAGAAACCACACCCGTGCACCCTGAAACGCAGCGCGCGCACCGGCGCGTCGATGCGGAAAATACCATGCGCTTTTGGGGACGCTCAGGCAGTGTTCAAATGTCTATTTTGCGCGTTCCCGGTATTTATGCGCCAGACCGGGAGGGCGGTACACCCTATGCACGTTTAAGTCGGGCAACTCCCGTGTTGTGTGCTGAAGACGATGTGTACACCAATCACATCCATGCGGACGATTTGGCGCGTGCTACTCTGTTGGCTCTGTGGCGTGGTAAGTCGCAGCGTGTGTATAACGTGAACGATGATACCCGCCTCAAAATGGGCGATTATTTTGATTTGGCGGCTAATCTGTACGGTTTACCGCGTCCGCCCAGAATATCGCGTGTCGAAGCGCCCAAGCAAGTATCTGCCATGCTGCTGAGTTTTATGCAGGAGTCGCGGCGCATGGTAAATATGCGTATGAAGCAGGAACTGGGTGTGAAGTTGCTTTATCCTACGGTGTCCCAAGGGCTTGGCTCTAACAATATTTAGGTGGTAAAAATATGATTTGTATTTTCCGTTTTTGGGCTGTGGCGTCGTTTTTAGTGCTATCAGGTTGTGCATTGACGCCTTCAGTGCCAGTGGTTCCAGCGTTTTCGCCGGCCGCCATTACCGGTGTGGAGTGGATTGCAACCGTCGTGGATGGTGTGCCTTATATGCAGTCGCCAAGGCCCAAGTTGCGCTGGACCAGTGTTGATGCCTTATCCGGTACGGGTGGCTGCAATGCATTTGCTGCACGCGCTACCTTGGGTGCGCAAAACAGCGTGCGCATCGGATCAATGGTGCCGATTGGTAAACCGTGCATGACAGAGCCCGGAGCGCAAGAGGATATGTTTTTTAAAGCCCTGGAACAAACTGCGCAAGCCCGCATAGAGTCGGGTCAATTGCTGCTGCTTGCAGAAGATGGGCGGGTGTTGTTGCGCATGTCCAAGTCGGCCAGCAACCCTTAACCATGCAAGAAGTTGAGCTTAAATTAACGTTGCCATCGGCGCAGCCCGAGCGCTTGTTGGCGGACTTATCGGCGGTACCTGCATTGGCTTTAGCGGCGGAAAATGGTGGAGTGCGGCATACAGAACTGCACAATGTGTATTTTGATACGCCTGCGAATGTCTTGCATAGCCAGCGCATTGCTCTGCGTACTCGGCGCAAAGGAAACGCAAGCCAGCCACAATGGCTGCAAACCCTAAAAATCGGCGGCAGCAACCTTTCTGCATTGAGCCAGCGTGGTGAGTGGGAGTTTCCTATTGCCAATGCACAGCTTTCGCACACGCTGTTGCAGCAAACCCCTTGGTCTGCTTTAGACCCTGACGGAGCTTTGTTTGCTGAACTCCAGCCTTGCTTTGCTACGGTATTTGAGCGTACGCTGTGGTGGGTAAACACCCCTGATGGTAGCCGCGTTGAGGTGGCATTCGATAGCGGGCAAGTGCAGGCCGGTGGTAAAACCAGCCCGATTTGTGAGCTGGAGTTGGAGTTGCAGGCTGGTCAAGCTTCGGCTTTGTTTGATTTGGCAGGGGAGATTGCCACTACAGTAGCTGTGCTGCCTGCCACCGTGAGTAAGGCACAGCGTGGTTTCGCCTTGGCACAAGGCGCAAAGCTGGGGTTAGGTGCCCCCCGCAATAAATCTGTTGCTTTGCAGGCGGACACAGCACAGCAGAACTTGCAGCGCGCATTTGCGCAATGGAGTGTGTGTTTGAATAATGCGTTGCAGTCAACTGCCTTGGATGATGTGCTGCAGTTACGAGTGGCAGCCAGAAGCTTCAGGGCGGTTGTGCGATACTTTAGCCCCATGATGTTAAATGCTGCACCATTGATGCCGCATTTGAACGCATTTTCAAGAAAATTGAACCTTGCCATGCAGCAGGATTTTAATCAGGCGCGCAGAATGGTAATTGAGGCTCTGCAAGACCCTAAAATGGGCGCTGAATTGCTCAAAATCAGCCGCTGGTTGGAGCTGGATTTTGAGCAATAAGCAGTACTCTAGAACCCTGTTTTAGTGGAACTGGATAAAAGAATCAGCCTTGGGGAATTTAGCGTGTAAATGCGGCATATCCAGCATCAGCGCTTTTACAACATCTTGAGGTAGCGAATCCAGCGCCTCTGGTCCGGCATGGGGTGTTTCAGCCAACAGTTCGGCCAGATGCAAAATGGCACCCAAGCGAGAGAAGTGGTGATCTGCCATGGGGTCAGACGAGTCTTTCAGGGCGATAACCATGGACTCCGGGAACTTCCAACGTCTGGCTAGTTCTGCTGTAATTTCGCCCTCTGAGAAACCCAGCAAGCGCAGCTCACGCTCCCAACGGCTGCCGGGAGGGTGTGGCATTTTTTCGATTTCTTCCAACGCTTTGGGCTCAGATTGGCCGATGAGCAATTCGCCCAAACGCAGCATCATGCCCGTGAGCCAGGCAGTTTGGCCATCCATGCCCAAATTATTGGCCAACCATTGTGCGTAACCCGCGCAGGCCATGCTGGTGTGCCAAAATTCGGTACGATCCAAACCAGGCAAAACAGGAAAAGAATCGTTAAGGCAAGCACCCAAAGACAAGGTGCGTACCTTGGCCATGCCTACCATGGTAATGGCGTCGTCAATGGAACTGACGCTTCGTTGTAAGCCAAATTGTGCGCTGTTAGCTAGACGCAGCAGTTTGGCGCTGAGAGCCGGATCTTGGGCAATGATGTGACTGACTTCGGAGGCCGAAGCATCTTCATTCTCAAGTGTGTTGATAAGGGCATGCGCCACTTCGGACATCACAGGCAGTTTCACACTTGCAAAAAAAGACTCAAGAGCTGGCATAAGTATCTCCTTTGGGGTTGTGGTCTGACAAGAATCAATTTACTCCAACTGTGGCATTCTGGTATGGGGTTTTTACCTAATTTATGCTACAAATTGAAAATATTTTGAGGTCAAATCGCACCAGAAGTACTTTGATGGCAGAGCATTTAGTCTTGTTTTGACATCTTGCAAAGCAACGAGGCGATTGCGCGCGGGTAAATGATGTGCTCTTGTGTCAGCACCCTTTGTGCCAAAGTATCAGCTGTATCAAGCGGCAGAATAGGCACAATGGCTTGTTCCAGTATCGGGCCATGGTCGAGTTCTGCGGTAACCAGATGCACCGTGGCACCGGCAAACTTGCAACCGGCATCGATCGCACGCTGGTGGGTATGCAGCCCGGCAAATGCGGGTAATAGTGAGGGGTGAATATTGACAAGTCTGTCAGTGTAGCGCTGCACAAAGCCGGGTGTAAGGATGCGCATAAATCCGGCTAACACCACCAATGCTGGTATTGAGGGTGAGTCGTATTTATCGATGGTGTTTGCAAGTGCAGTATCAAACTCTTCGCGGCTAGCAAAAGCCTTGTGGTTCAGCACTTCGGTGGCTATGCCGTGTTCACGCGCAAAAATTAGCCCTTTGGCTTCAGCCTTGTTGCTGATGACTGCTGCAATGCGGGCATTGTATTTTTTTTGCCACTGCTCTTTGACAGCAGTTTGCACCATAGCAGCCATGTTGGAGCCGCCGCCGGAGATGAGGATAACAATGTTGCGCATGGGAATGTGAACGTAGGCTTAACAGAGGGCTTCGAGTAGCTCGGTTTCAATCGCAATTTGAGCGCGGTTGTGCGATAGTTGCGCGCCGTGAATCAGAAAAGTGTCTTCAACCCGTTCGCCCAAAGTGGCAATTTTGGCAAGCTGCACTTCAATGTGGTGCCGCCCCAATACCTGTGCAATAGAATACAGCAAGCCCAGCCGGTCACTGGCAGATATATTGAGCAGCCAAAGTTGGGCTTTTTCGTCAGGGCGCAGCGATACGCGAGGCGCAATCGGAAAACTTTTAACGCGTCTGGAGATACGGCCCTTGCTTGGAGCTGGCAGCGTCTCTGTACTGCTTATAGTCAGGCGCAAGTCGTTTTCAATTTGACTGCACAACTCCCTGAAATGTTCATCCATATCATAGCTGGTCACAATTTGAAAGGTGTCCAGCGCATAACCTTTGTTGGAGGTGTGAATGCGCGCATCTTGAATACTTAAGCCGGCTTGGTCAAAATAGCTGCAAATGCGGGCAAACAGGTCTTGTTTATCCATGGTGTAAACCATGACTTGCAATCCTTCACCTACCGGTGAACGCCGAACTTTAACGATAGGTTGTTCGGTTGCCACATAGCGAGACAGGTGCTTGGTGTGCCAGGCAATGTCGCTGGCTTCGTGGCGCATGAAGTAGCTCACATCCAGTGTGTCCCACAGGCTTTTGTGTGCTTCATGTGGCAGAGAGTGCAGAGCGAGTTGTACCAGCGCTTCGCGTTTACGTGCTTGCACCTGTGCTTGCGGGTCGGGGGCTTCGCCACCCAGAATGCGGGCGGTGTAGCGGTACAGGTCTTCCAGCAGTTTGCCTTTCCAGGCATTCCATACTTTGGGGGATGTTCCACGTATGTCAGCCACAGTCAGTAAATACAGTGCGGTGAGTGTGCGTTCATTGCCAACCCGTTGGGCAAAATTGGCAATGACGTCAGGGTCGCTCAAGTCGGCCTTTTGCGCAATGTGGCTCATGGTCAGGTGCTCGTGCACCAAAAATTGAATCAGCTTCGTGTCTTCGGTGCTGATGTCGTGTTGCTTGCAAAAACGCTGGGCTTCTACAGCGCCTAAATCGGAATGGTCGCCACCACGGCCTTTGGCAATGTCATGAAACAATGCAGCCGTAAAAAGTAACCACGGTTTGTCCCAGCCGGATGCAAGCTGTGAACACAGAGGATACTCGTGTGTGTGTTCGACCATAAAGAAACGACGCACGTTACGCAGCACCATCAGGATGTGCTGGTCAACCGTGTACACATGAAACAAATCGTGCTGCATTTGTCCCACAATGCGCCGAAAAACCCACAGGTAGCGCCCTAGTACCGATGTTTGGTTCATTAGCCGCATAGCGTGGGTAATGCCCTCTGGTGCCATCAAAATACGCATAAAGTTGGCGCGGTTGACGGGGTCGTTCCGAAAGCGGGCATTCATCAGCCCACGGGCGTTGTACAAGGCGCGTAAGGTGCGTGCCGAAAGACCTTTAATGCCCACGGTACTTTGAAACACCAAAAATGTTTCCAAAATGGCGTGCGGGTCTTGTCGGTAAAGGTCTTCATCCACCAAGTCAATCATGCCTGCTTTGTCGTTAAAGCGTTCATTGATGGGGTGCAGGGCATGGGTGGTGGGGTTGAGCCGCTCCTCAATGTTCATCAGCAAAATCTGGTTCAGCTGAGCTACTGCTTTGGCACACCAATAGTAGCGCTTCATCAGCGCCTCGCTGGCTCGCGCCATAGTGTGTTTGCCGTTGGAATCGCTCAGGGTCAGGTTGTGGTAACCAAAGGCTTCGGCAATCGTGGTTTGCAAGTCAAAAATCAGTCGGTCTTCGCGTCGCTTGGCACTCATGTGCAGCCGCGCGCGAATCAGCATCAACAAAGACTCGTTGCGCTGAATTTGCTTTATTTCAAAAGGTGTGGCCAGCCCATTGGTGGCCAGATCTTCCCAGCTGTTGCCAAAACCTGCAGCTTTTGCAGTCCATAAAATAATGTGCAGGTCGCGCAGACCGCCTGGGGATTCTTTGCAGTTGGGCTCCAGCGCGTAGGGAGTGTCTTCAAATTTGGCGTGGCGCTGGCTCATCTCCAACGATTTGGCGACAAAAAAAGCCTTGGCGTCAAGAGCGTTAAAAAAAGCATGCTTAAACTTTTCGGTCAGTTGTTCACAGCCAGTGATCCGACGAAACTCAAGCAGTGCAGTCTGGATGGTGACATCTTTGGACGACTCAGACAGGCATTCGCTCAAACTACGTACACTGGATCCAATTTCCAGCCCTACATCCCAGCAGTTGCCTATAAAGGTCTCTATTTGGCTTTTCAGTGCGGGGTTGCTTTCGGGCGATACATCGTCGGGAAGCAATACCAACACATCGACATCAGAATGCGGAAATAACTCACCCCGACCAAAACCACCCACAGCCAGCAATGCCAGTGGCTCTTGGAATCCGGCATCATTCCAAAGGGTAATGAGCGTTTCGTCTGCAAGCCGGGCCAGTTGGTGCAGTAGTTTGTGCACGCTACGCATACCAAAGGTAGGCGTCTGAATGGTTTGCAACAGTTGCGCTTTGCCTGTGCGGTAGCTGTTGCGTACGTCTTGCAGGTTGGTCATGTCCAAGGTGTATTTAGTTGTTTGACGTTGGCGCTATGAAGGCAGGCACAGGCGGGCTGCCAGCAGATAGTGTTAGCACCTCGTAGCCGGTGGGCGTTACTAAAATCGTGTGCTCCCATTGGGCAGACAATGAGTGGTCTTTGGTCACAATGGTCCAGCCGTCTTTTTCGGGGCCGTCTTTAATTTCTTTTCTGCCGGCGTTAATCATGGGCTCAATGGTAAAGGTCATGCCTTCTACCAGCTTTTCTAAGGTGCCGGGTACTCCGTAGTGCAGTACCTGCGGTTCTTCATGAAACACTTGCCCAATGCCATGGCCGCAAAACTCGCGCACCACGCTAAAGCCTTTGCCCTCGGCAAACTTCTGGATGGCATGGCCAATATCACCTAAATGGATACCGGGTTTGACCATTTTGATGCCGTGCCACATGGCCTCGTAGGTCATGGCACACAGGCGTTTGGCCGCAATCGAGGTGTCGCCCAGCAAAAACATGCGGCTGGTGTCGCCATGCCAGCCGTCTTTGATCACGGTAACGTCAATGTTAACGATATCGCCTTTTTTCAGTGGTTTGTCGTTAGGGATGCCGTGGCACACCTGGTGGTTGACCGAGGTGCAAATTGACTTAGGGTAGGGCTTGTTGCCGCCCCCGGTGTAGTTGAGCGGGGCGGGTATAGCCTGTTGTACCTGCGTAATGTAGTCGTGGGCCAGTTTGTCCAGCGCATTGGTGGTAATGCCGGGTTGTACGAACGGGGTTAGGTAGTCCAGTACTTCGGATGCGAGCCTGCCGGCAACGCGCATGCCGGCAACGCCTTGGGAGTCTTTGTAGGTAATAGTCATGGGACATGATTATCCCATTGGTTTGAGGTGGTTGTCGCTTTAGCGGGCTTTGACTTTTGCGCCGTTTTTAAGTTTGCTGTCGGGGTACACAATAACATCGGTGCCCGGAGCAATGCCGGAGGCTACCCACGCTACGACACCATTGCGCGCTTCTACCTGCACTTCTTTCAACACTGCGCGGCCTTCTTGCACGGTAAACAAACCAGATCTAGAGCCCACCG
>CALPVM020000017.1 GCA_943327015.2 Akkermansia muciniphila | reverse complement strand
GCCCTACCTTAAGTACCACAACAAAGGGGCTTTTTTGCTGTGCCGCACCTCCAACCCGGGGGGCGATGATTTACAAAACCAACGCATTGCCAGCCTGCCCGGTACCCCTTTGCTGTATGAGCACATAGCGCAGCTGGTGCAGGGTGACTGGAACCTGAATGGCCAACTTGGTTTGGTGGTAGGTGCCACCTACCCGGCAGAAATTGAGCGCGTGCGCGCCTTGGCGCCTTCTGTGCCGTTGCTGATACCCGGCGTAGGCGCACAAGGCGGTGATGCCGTGGCTACCGTGCATGCCGGTTGGCGTGGCAATGCAGATGCAACCACTGCGCCGATTGTTGTTAACTCGTCCCGCGCTATTTTGTACGCATCTTCTGCTGACAATTTTGCCCAAGCCGCACGGCAAGAGGCGATGCGTCTGCGTGCCCAGTTGCGCGAAGCGCAAGACAGTTTACTGTTAAACCAAGGCACGCCATGATTGATCTCTACACCGCCGCTACACCTAACGGTCACAAAGTATCCATAGCTCTCGAAGAATTGGCGCTGCCCTACACCTTGAAGGTGCTGGATCTTTCTAAAAACGAGCAAAAACAGCCCGACTTTTTGGCAATTAACCCCAATGGCCGTATACCTGCGATAGTGGACCGTGCAGCGGGTGACTTTGCGGTGTTTGAATCCGGTGCCATTCTCATGTATCTGGCCGAAAAAACCGGGCAATTAATGCCGGCTGACCCGCAAGGGCGCTCACGTGTAGTGCAGTGGTTGATGTTCCAAATGGGCGGGGTGGGCCCCATGATGGGGCAGGCCAATGTGTTTTACCGCTACTTCCCGGAAAAAATTCAGCCCGCCATTGACCGTTACCAAGGCGAAAGCAAGCGCCTACTGCGGGTATTGGATGGCCACCTGCAGCAGCACGAGTATCTGGCAGGCGATTACTCCATTGCTGATATTGCCAACTGGGCATGGGTACGTACCCACCGTTGGTCGGGCGTAGCCATTGATGACTTGCCCCACGTGCAGCGTTGGCTGGATGCGATTCGTGCGCGCCCTGCGGTGCAACGTGGCATTCAAGCGCCGCCTTCTGAAATCAACTTTAACAAAGACAGCCCTGAGCAGACCAAGCAGTTTACCGACAAGGCGCGCACCATGGTTGAAATGGGGCAATCACAACAACCCACCTCAAAGCCCAGTTTATGAAACTGTACATTTCGCCCCGTGCACCCAATCCACGCCGTGTACAAATGTTTATGGCAGAAAAAAATATCCAGAACATTGAACTGGTGCAGGTCGATCTAAACCAAGGCGAACACCAAGGTAGCGCCTTTATGGTCAAGAACCCTATGGCCAAGGTTCCGGTACTAGAGCTGGACGATGGGCGCTTTTTGAGCGAATCGCGCGCCATTTGCAGTTATCTGGAGGGGCTAGTTCCTGAGCCTAATTTGATGGGATCTACGTTTGAAGAGCGGGCATGGATTGAAATGGCAGACCGGCAAATTGAGTGGAGCTTTTTTTTAGGGTTTGCACAGGCCATACGCCATACCCATCCGGGTTTGGCTGCACTGGAGCAACCACAGTTTCCTGAGTTTGGGCGCAGTCAAGCGGAAAAAGCACTGTCCATTGCGCGCAGCTTTGATAAAAAGCTGCAACAACAAGCGTGGATGGCAGACAATCGTTTTACTATTGCCGACATCACCGCCTTTTGCGCCATCGAATTTGCGCGCGGTTTACTGAAATTTGTTCCCAAAGACGCAGGTTTACATGCTTTGCAGGACTGGCGCGATCGGGTGGCAATGCGTCCGAGCGCCAAGGTATGATGGTATAACCAGCAGCTAACTTCATTCACTCATCCAATACAATGTCAGCTATTATTGTTGAATCAAATACCCAGGAATACACGCAAACCTTGGGTCAAAACGCCAAAGCCGCATCTGCAACGATGGCCAAAGCCACTGCAGCCACCAAAAATGCAGCATTAAAGCAACTTGCAGCATTGTTGCGGGCCAATACCGAAAGCCTGCAGCAAGCCAATGCGCTTGATTTGGAACGTGCGCGCGCCGCCGGGTTGGCAGAGCCGATGGTCGACCGCCTCAAACTCACGCCCAAAGTGATTGAAACCTGTGCCCAGGGCTGCGAGCAGTTGGCTGCTATGCCCGATGTGATTGGTGAAATATCAGGCATGCAACAGCAGCCCAGCGGCATTCGGGTTGGGCAAATGCGGGTGCCTATTGGTGTGTTCGGCATGATTTTTGAAAGCCGCCCTAACGTCACAATTGAGGCTGCCAGTTTGTCCATTAAAAGTGGCAACGCCTGTATTTTGCGCGGTGGCTCGGAAGCGATTGACTCCAACAAAGCCCTGGCGCGTTTGGTGCAGCAGGCATTGACTGATAGTGGCTTGCCAGCGGCTGCAGTGCAACTGGTGCAAACTACCGACCGCGAAGTGGTGGGCCACTTAATTACTATGCCGCAGTATGTCGATGTCATTATTCCTAGAGGTGGCAAAAGCCTGATCGAGCGCATTAGCCGCGATGCCAAAGTTCCTGTTATCAAACACCTGGACGGCAATTGCCATATGTACGTGGATGACCCTTGTGATGTGTCGATGGCGCTTACCTTGGTAGACAACGCCAAAACCCAAAAATACAGCCCCTGCAATGCCACGGAGAGCTTGCTGGTAGCACAAGGCGTAGCCGCTGAGTTCTTACCCCTTATTGGCAAAGTATTTGCCGATAAGCAGGTTGAGATGCGGGTCTGCCCGCAAAGTCGTGCATTTTTAGCCGATGTGCCGGGTGCGGTGCTTAAGGATGCTCTTGAGGCCGATTGGTACGAAGAGTACCTGGCACCCATCATCAGCATCAAAGTGGTTGCGGGTGTTGATGAAGCCATAGCGCACATTAACCAATATTCTTCGCACCATACCGAAGCCATTGTTACCCGTGACCACATGCATGCGCAGCGTTTTTTACGCGAAGTCGATTCTTCCAGCGTCATGGTCAATACCAGCACCCGTTTTGCCGATGGTTTTGAATATGGATTGGGTGCCGAAATCGGTATCAGTACCGACAAATTCCATGCCCGTGGCCCGGTGGGTATCAACGGTTTAACTTCACTCAAATATGTGGTTTTGGGTCAGGGTGAGGTTAGGGTTTAATCTTTTGAAAGTAGTACGATGGTTCCTCATCTGGTAACGGCTCTATCCGGCCCAATTAACGAACTTGAGCAGCGCGTGCTGGACTCGATGCCTGCCATTGAGCGCTGGTTTCGTTTGGAGTGGATGGAGCATACACCGCCGTTTTATACCTCGGTCGATGTGCGTAACGCAGGTTTTAAATTGGCACCATTGAATGCCAATTTGTTTCCATCTGCTTGGCATAACCTGAGCCCCGAGGTATTACCGTTGGCAGTGCAAGCGGCCATGGCAGCGATTGAGAAAATTTGCCCTGAAGCGCGTAATTTACTGATTGTTTCTGACAGCAACGTTCACAGCACGTTTTATTTGAGTAATCTGGCGCAGTTACAGCAGATTTTTCATATGGCAGGCTTGAACGTGCGTATCGGCTCCATTAGCCCGGAAGTCAAAACCACTACCCCGATTGAGCTACCGGATGGACGTACGTTCAATATTGAGCCTGTTACCCGTGCAAACGGGCGCATTGGTGTTGCCCATTTTGACCCTTGCACCATTTTGCTCAACAACGATTTGCACACCGGCGTGCCTGGTATTTTGGAAGACCTGCACCAGCAACATTTGCTACCGCCCTTGCATGCAAGTGCAACTATAAGGCGCAAAAGTAATTTGTACAAAGCCTACGAAGAGCTGGCCAAACGTTTTGGCAAGCTGATTGGCATAGACCCTTGGCTTATTAACCCTATGCTGGAGCACCTGAATGGCGTGGATACGGCTGCAGAGCATGACATTGTTACCCTGGCTGATGCAACGGATGCGATGTTGTCAAAAATAAAACGCCGCTATAAAGAGTTTGGCATCAAGGAAAAACCGTTTGTGGTTGTCAAGCTGGAACACGGCCGCCAAGGCTCAGGCACCATGACGGTGCAGGATCCCAAACAATTGGCGTCTACCCTGCAGCGCACTATGTTCAAGCAGTCAGGCGTGAGCAGCGTACAGGATATTTTGATTCAAGAGGGTGTCTTGACCCATGAGCGCATGCACGATGCGGTTGCCGAGCCAGTGGTATACCTGATGGATCGGTACGTGGTGGGGGGGTTTTACCGTGTGCACGCTCATTCAGGTGTGCAAGATGATGTCAAACTGACCGACTCCACCTACGTGCCGCTGGCTTTTGCGGAAACCACCCGCTTGCCGCAGCCGGGAACCCGTCCGGGCGTAAGCGCTCCCAACCGCTTTTACATGTATGGTGTGATTGCTCGACTCGCTTCGTTGGCCGCCAGTTACGAGTTAGAAGCTACAGATCCTGATGCAGAATTGATGGATTAGGCGCCGGCGCAAAATTTTTTAGTCTATTTGCTTCCACAAGCACGCTGAAAGGCGCAAAATAGCAGTCCCTTAAGGAACGGAGCCAGGCTGACGTGTTTAGCCGGGTTAGATAGTGTCAGCAAGTAAATCCACTCTTCCCGCACTCACATTAGGTGCTATTGGCGTAGTCTATGGCGACATAGGTACCAGCGTTCTCTATGCATTAAAAGAGGTCTTTGGCTCCGGCCATGTCCCCTTTACGCCAGACAACGTGCTGGGTATTTTGTCCATGATCGTATGGACGCTCACCCTTATTGTTTCAATTAAATACGTGGCATTGGTGCTCAGGGCTGACAACAATGGCGAAGGCGGCTTGGTTGCTATGTTGGCATTGGCCTCGCAGGCGGTAAAAGATAGGCCTCGGCTGCGTCGTTTTCTGCTGGTTATTGGGGTATTTGGAACCTGTTTGTTTTATGGCGACGGCGTCATAACACCCGCAATATCGGTGTTGGGTGCGATGGAGGGTCTAGAGGTCATTTCGCCTCAATTTAAACGTTTTGTGGTTCCACTGACGCTGGTGGTCATGTTTTTGTTGTTTTCAGTGCAAAAGCGTGGCACCGCCGGAATTGGCAAATTTTTCGGACCCATTACCCTTGTCTGGTTTTTAGTATTGGCACTGCTTGGCATAGTGCATATCGTAGACAACCCCGTTATTTTGAAGGCGCTGAGTCCCCACTATGCTCTGATGTTTATGTGGAACAACCCAGGCACCACTTTCGTGTTGCTCGGTGCCATAGTGTTGTGCGTAACAGGTGCTGAGGCCTTGTATGCCGATATGGGGCATTTTGGCAAAAAACCGATCCGTTTAGCTTGGTTCAGCGTGGTTATGCCGTCTTTGACGCTTAATTATTTCGGCCAAGGCGCCTTGCTGCTGCAAAATCCACTCGCGGTTAAAAATCCCTTTTACCTGATGGCACCTAGTTGGGCCTTGATTCCATTGGTTATTTTGGCTACCATGGCTGCCGTTATTGCGTCCCAAGCGCTGATTACCGGTGCATTCAGTGTCACCAAGCAGGTTATTCAGTTGGGGTATTTGCCGCGTTTGCGAATTTTGCACACCAGCTCGCGTGATGCCGGACAAATATACATTCCCTTTGTCAATTGGGGTTTGTTTGTGGCTATTGTGCTGGCAGTGGTTATGTTTAAATCGTCCAGCAATCTCGCTGCAGCATACGGCATTGCCGTGTGTACCGATATGCTTATCACCACGGTGCTCACCTATTACGTGATTCGTTTTCACTGGAAATACCCGTTGGCACTGTGCCTTGCCGCAACCGGTGTGTTTTTTGTAGTCGATTTTGCGTTTTTCGCATCCAACATGCTCAAACTGGCAGATGGCGGTTGGTTCCCTCTCCTGATTGGGGGGGCTGTATTCATGCTCATGGCTACCTGGAAAGACGGCAGAAGACTGCTGAATGCCAAATTGCGTGCCGACGCGCTGGAGTTAAAGTCGTTTCTAGAGGCTGTGTTTTACAGCCCGCCAGTGCGTGTGGATGGAACTGCGGTTTTTTTAACAACCGAGGTCGGCACAGTGCCCAATGCGTTGTTACATAACCTCAAGCACAACAAGGTACTGCACTCTAACAATTTGTTTGTAACGGTACGAAGTCACGAAGTGCCTTGGGTTGGCTTGGATAAGCGCATAGAAATTGAAGCCTTGGGGCACGACTGTTGGCAAGTGATTATCAACTACGGTTTTAAAAATGACCCCGATGTACCCTTGGCCTTGCAGAGCGTCAAGGGTATGGGCTGCGACCTGAACCCCATGACCACCAGTTACTTTTTGTCGCGCGATTCGGTGGTGCCGACCATTGGCACTGGCATGGCGCATTGGCGCGAAAAGCTGTTTGCCCAAATGCACCATAATGCCGGTAACGTGGCCGACTTTTTGAACTTGCCGAACAATGCAGTGGTTGAGCTCGGTTCGAAAATAGAAATTTAAAAAGATGCATATATTGTTTGTTGCTGATGCGCTAGAGACTTTTAAGATCAGCAAAGACAGCACCTTTGCCATGATGCGTGAGGCGCAGCGGCGAGGCCACCAAGTAGCGGCCTGTGAGCCGCAGCATTTGGTATGGCACAAAGACGATGTGGTGCGTTGCAGTACCCGCTACCTGCAGCTAACTGGTAGCGATGAGAGTTGGTTTGCCGAGTTACCACCGCAAGCATTTGGCGCGCATGCAGCGTTAAAAGACTTTGATGCCGTGCTAATGCGTAAAGACCCGCCGTTTGATGCTGAATACTTTTACGCCACCCATTTGCTGGAGCAAGCGGAGCGTGAGGGCGCCAAGGTTTTTAACCGCCCGCGAGCATTGCGTGACCACCCCGAAAAACTGGCGATATTGGAGTTTCCGCAGTGGATAGCCCCGACCTTGGTTACACGAAGTGCCGATGCGGTACGCCGTTTTCATGCCCGGCACCAAGACATTATTTTGAAACCGCTGGACGGCATGGGTGGTATGGGCATATTCCGTGTAAAAGAAGATGCCTTGAACTTGGGTAGCATTATTGAGACCCTCAATAACAATGGCGCCCACACCCTCATGGTGCAACAATTTTTGCCTGCTATTGCACAGGGCGACAAGCGGGTGCTGGTAATCGGCGGCAAGCCTGTGCCCTATAGTCTGGCGCGCATTCCGCAGGGCACCGAGGTGCGTGGAAACCTGGCCGCCGGTGGCAAAGGGGTAGCGCAAGCCTTGACAGATTCTGATTATGCAATTGCCCATGCATTAGGGCCGGTGCTGGCGGAGCGTGGGCTGTTGTTGGTTGGTTTGGATGTGATTGGCGACAAACTTACTGAGATTAACGTGACCAGTCCAACGTGTTTTCAAGAGATCACGCAGCAAACCGGTTTTGATGTGGCGGCCATGTTCATGGATGCGCTGGAAGCGGCGTTGTAATTGGTGATGCACATGCTCAGGCTTGGCATGCAGCTTAAAAAACAATGTCTGCCGCTGTATGGGGTGCTGGCAGTAGCGTTTGTGTTGCATTTCGCGCTGGGCAGCAGTGTCGGGCTCACGGTGGATGAGGCGCATTATTTGCTGTACGCCTACCGCCCGGCGTTGAGCTATTTTGACCACCCTCCGCTAGTAGGCTGGATTCAGTGGCCTCTGGTGTCTATAGATGCCCCCTTGTGGCTGCTGCGCTTGTTGCCCGGGCTGTTGTGGGTGACAACGCTCTTGGCGGTGCATCGGCTGGCCTTGCGTTTACAGCCACAGGCAGAGCTGGCGCAAACATCCGGTTTTTATGCGGTGCTTTGTCTGGCTTTGACACCCTTGCTGCATTTGCTTGGCATTGGATTGCTGCCCGATACCTTGCTGATGCTGTGGCTGGCTTTACTCATGTTGCAAACACTGGACTTGATGCAGGTTGCCGCCGTTCAAAAAACATTGCCGTGGTTCAAGTTGGCCGTGTTGCTGGGTTTGGCGGGATTAAGCAAATACACCGCTATTTTGCCGGCATGTGCGGTGGCTGTGTGTTTGTTGGCCGCGCACGGTTGGCGTTTGTTGGTTAATTATCGTTTGTGGTTGGCTACGGGTTTGGCGGTGTTCATGGTGCTGCCGGTGCTGGTATGGAATGCGCAAAACGACTGGGTGTCTTTTCTTTACCAAACCCAGCATGGTAAAGGAGGGGCATGGCAAGCCTTGTATCTGGCGCAGTTTTTGGTTATTCAAGTCGTGGCCTACGGGGTGCTGTTGTGGTGGGGTTTTGTTGGTTGGCGCAGGGTGGCTGTTAATCACCGCTGGTTGGGTTTGTTTTTTGTAGTTCCGTTTGGCGTGCACGCACTGCTCTCGGGTGGGGGTAGCAGTTTGCCGCATTGGACAGCGCCTGCTTGGGTCGGGTTGGCTCCGTTTGCAGGTATTGCTTTGGCGCGTTTTACCTTGGCAAAAGCTGGTAAATGGTGGTTTGGCGCAGTTGCAGCTATTCAGGTGGTGCTATGCGGCGGCTTGATGCTGCTTATGCTCACTGGCGGACGTCCTTTGTTGTCTGCCAGTTCTTCCGAGGTGGCAGACCAACCCAATCCGTTTGCGGATTTGCATGGATGGGAACAAGCGGGGCAGCATGCCACAAGGTTGGCGCAATCAGCCCAATTGCCGGCGCTGGCGGTGCAAAACTGGACGCTGGCCAGCCGCCTGGGCTGGTACGCCAAGCCGTTGCCGGTGCTTGTACTGGAAGACCGATTTGACCAGTTCGACATTTGGGCCGGTGACATGCCGCAGGGCGGCAATGCCTTGTTGGTAGACTGGTCGTACATGGCCTATACGCTGCCGCTGGCGCCGCATGGATTTTCTCAATGTAAGTGGCTGGAAACCATGCCGGTGAAAAGGTTTGGCCAGCCGTTGGGTTACTTCAGGTTTTATGCCTGTTTCGGGTGGATGGGTGAGCCGCAGCCGCGCAGTATCAGTTTTTAGTGGCTTTCATGCCCAAAGCCAACTGGCTTAAAGTCGTGTAGGCCGCACCTGCATCCGGGTTCCATGCGCTAACCACTTTGGCTTGGTGTGCAATGGCTGACAGATCGCCCCGCGCGGCAGGGCCGGTCAGTGCGCCCGCAGGGCCTTGGCGAATGATGTTGGCAGTGGCGTTGGCAAGCAATGCAGAGCGCAGCTGCATAATAATTTCTGGCGGTACGCCAGTGGCGTGCCAGGCTTCTTCTGCCACGCTTTGCAACACCGGCAAAAAGTTGGTGGCAAATACCGCTGCAGCGTGGTACAGCACTTTATGCGCGCTGGCTACGTCAAAACATTGTGCACCAATGGCCGTGAATGCTGAGCGCAAGTGGTTGCAGGCGTTGGCGTGGCCTTCTAAAGCACAGGGCGTGCCGGCAAATTGTGCTACGGCGCTTGGTACCGAGGCAAAGCTTAAAATGCAGTGCGCACTGGCAGTGTGCCAGCCTATTTCTGCCAAGGGTGCGAGCTGCTCTGCGGCTAAAGCACCGCTGCAATGAAAAGCCACAGGCGCAGATGTGGTGTCGCTATTTTCGGTGCCGCTACCCAAAGCCTGTTGTAATTGGTATGCGGTAGTGGCAATGTGTGCATCAGGCACGGCAAGCATCCATACATCGGCTGTACGCATGGCTTGTATAGTGTCAACCGCTTTACCCGCACCTATTGTCACGCATGCTGCTTGGGAGCTTTTATGGCGCGTTGTAAGCACATCTTGAATGATGTAGGTTCCACGCTGGTGCCACAAATGTGCCAGCGTTTGCCCCACACGGCCAGCGCCAATCAGGTTAAGGGTGGGTGTCGTCATACGTACAAGGGTTCTTCTTGCATAGCTTCTAGTTGTTCTTCTAGCATCTGCACCTGGCCTTGCCAGTAATCGCTGCTGCCAAACCACGGAAAGTTGACCGGAAAAGCAGGGTCACCCCAGCGCCTTGCCAGCCACGCACTGTAGTGAATCAACCGCAGAGTGCGCAATGGCTCTATCAGGGTGAGTTCTTGCCGGTTAAAGCTGCGATATTGCTCGTAACCATCCAACAGCACACTTAGTTGGCGTGTGCGTTGCGCCCGGTCGCCACTGAGCAGCATCCACAGGTCTTGCACTGCAGGGCCCATGCGCGCGTCGTCTAAGTCCACAAAATGTGGGCCGGGACCGGTGGCGGCCGGGGCATCGGCAGGTGTCCAAAGAATATTGCCGGGGTGGCAGTCACCATGCAGACGCAGTAGCTGTATGTTGTGCACTGCTGTGCCATGCGCTGGCTGTTTCGCGCAGAGCGCCGGTGCAATTTGCTCCACAGCATCGAGCGCTTGATAGCACAGGGCTGCCCAGCGGGACTGAACGTCTAGCGGAATCATGCGGTGTTGCAGCAACCATTGCATCGAATCAGTGCCAAAAGTATGCAGGTTAAGGGACGGGCGGTGTGTAAAGTCGCTTTGAGCGCCTATGGTATGGATGCGCGCAATAAAACGTCCAATCCATTCCAAAACCTCGTCATCGTCCAGCTCCGGCGGGCGGCCGCCACGCCGCGGACTGACGCTAAAAGCAAATTCTCCAAAGTGCTGTAACGTGCGCCTTTGCAATACCAAGGGGCCAATGGCCGGTATTTCGGCGGTCATGAGTTCTGCAGCAAAAGCATGTTCTTCTTGTATTTGCACATCGCTCCAGCGCCCGGGGCGGTAAAACTTGGCAACCACTTCTCTGTTGTCTTCTAGCCGCACTTGGTACACACGGTTTTCGTAAGACGATAGTGCCGTCATGCGGCCATCGCCGCGTAAGCCTACGGATTCCAGTGCATCCAACACCAGGTCGGGCGTGAGTGATTCAAAGGCTTGTGGCATTTAGTCTTTCTTTTTGTCACCCGGTGTAAAAAACAAGGCAACGCCAACCCCAATTAGTAATGCAGGCCACCAGGTTTTAATAATTTCCATGAGGTTAAATTGCAAAACGCCGAGGTTGTCGAGCAGTAAAAAAACGCCGAAAAAGATGAGCGCGGTTGCTGCAAAGTGACCTTTGAACATGGGGCATTCCTTTCGTTGTGCAGGTAGGTAATGTGTGTATTGTGGCTTGTTTTTTGCCACCTCACCCGTACCCAGCAGCGTACTTGCTAAACGTGCTACCAATTTGACCCTGAGCATTGATGTGCTTGAGGTACTGCATGCAAAACTTCACTAAATTGTGGTCATCACGCCAATGTCAGATGGTGCCTGAGAGATGTGAGACAAATTACGTATAAAAGTTAATATATTAACTATTAAATTCTATTAAATGACATAATAGACATCATGCTGTCTATTGAATATAAAACACTCGGCCAAATTTTGTTAGATATCGGCGCACGCGCTAAATCTGCAAGACTGAGACAAAACATGTCGCGTAAAACACTGGCAGAAAGATCTGGTGTGACCGAAGCATCGCTTAAGCGGTTTGAGACAACCGGCCAAATAAGTTTGTCAAGTTTGGTGCAACTTTTAATGGCATTGGACCGGCTCTCCAGTCTTGATGAGATTCTGGCTGAAAAAATGCCACCCTCTATTCGCGAACTCAGCGACACAAAAAGACAGAGGGGCCGGCGTTGAAAAAGCATGTCAATCGCTTAAAAGTATTGCACGGCTTGCAAGAGGTAGGCACGCTGGCAATCACCGATAGAGGCCAGATACTTTTCGAATACGCACCGCAATGGTTGTCCGCTGGCTTTGATTTAGCGCCTAAGTCTTTGGCATTCAACGGAGTCCCACAGGTAGCAAGAGACCCGCTATTTAACGGGCTTCATGGGGTCTTTAATGATTCACTTCCCGATGGGTGGGGTCTGTTGTTGATGGATCGCATATTCAACAACCGGCTTGGCTGGAGTAGGCACCAAATCACACCGCTGGACCGACTTGCATACATTGGTAAGCGTGCGATGGGGGCGCTGAGCTATGAACCAGAATATGAAAAGGAACTGATTGAGGATGTGGTGGATCTATCGGTGCTCGCGTCATCTGTTGAAACTGTTCTCTCAGGCTCCACGGAGGATGTGTTTACCCAGTTGCGCATCCAAGGTGGATCGCCTGGCGGTGCGCGACCGAAGGTCACGGTGGCATTGTCGGAAAACTCAGCGGTTTGTTTATCTGGTTTTCATCAAATCCCCGATGGCTACCAACATTGGCTTGTGAAATTCAGGTCGAAAGAAGACTCAGAGGATATGGGTCGGGCGGAAAAAACCTATTCAGATATGGCAAAAATCGCCGGTGTGGAGATGCCAGAAACAGCTATTAAGCGGGTAAAACTTGGCTCAAGAGAAGAGGGCTATTTTGCGGTAAGAAGATTTGACCGGGATGTCAATGATCGCCGCCACGTTGTCACCATGGCCGGTCTGTATTACGCAGATTTCAGGACGCCATGCATTGATTACAAAGATATTCTGGCAGCTACGTCCATTCTTACCAAGGACGTTAGGCAAGTAGAACGGGCGTTTAGATTAATGGCTTTCAATATCTTGACACATAACAAGGACGATCACGCAAAAAACTTTGCATTTGTTTATGAGCCGGGTGGGTGGGAGCTATCGCCTGCGTATGACTTGACTTTTAGTCATGGCATGGGCAATGAACACACAACGGCAATTGCCGGTAGTGGTAATCCAGGCAGAGATAAATTGATGGAAATTGCAAGAGCATTCCGGATCGAGGCGGGCGCAAAAATTATAGAAGAGGTGCGTCATGCGGTTTCAATGTGGCAAACACTCGCCAAAGACAATGACGTTAGCAAAAAATCAATGAACGCTATTGAAGTTCAGTTGCAAAAGATTAATAGCCGGTTTTAGGTCAGCGATGGCGCGCGATGACGATGGGTTGCACTGCATGGACATTGGAAAGTGGCTGTGCGTTGCGCCCATGCCATCGGACAAAAATTTCACCCAATACAGGTATGCTTCTTCAGTGCGTAAGCTAAACTACTTATACTGTAGAACCTCCCGAAGCTGATCCAGCAAGCGGGACGACCGGGGAATATAGGGGACGGGATTGGCGGACATCGTAAATACTGTAATGGCATCCAGTATATGCATGCAAAATCGAGACGGTAAGGGGCTTTGCGAAACTTTTCTCAGTTTCGGACAAACCCGTGTGTCCGGCTTATTTCGTCGTCTAGCTTGGGAATGCCAAGATAGGCGCTCGTCGGCTACATCACGTTAGGCCCCACAAGCTACGCCATGCACATCGCTCTTGTCTCCAAAGAACAGGAAGAGTCCCTGATCGAACTCTTGTGCGAGATCAACGCGTACTACAACCCCGAGTCGCCCGCAAGCAAGGATGTTGTGCGGGACCACACGGTCAGAAACTTGCTTTCACCCGCGTCTCCACATCGACTAGTCGTCGCAACGGGCGCAGATAGCCAAGTCATCGGGCTTGCAGCAATCACACTCATGTACTCCTTGGTTGAACCTGAGCCTCACAGGCGCGCCCACTGCCATCTGAAGGAACTCTACGTGAAGGGTTCACAGCGCAGCATCGGAGTCGGCCGCGCACTTATGGTCTGGGTGGCAAAGTACGCACTCGGGCACGGGTGCCATCGGATCGACTGGCCGGTCAAGGCCAACAACGCTAGGGGCATTGAGTTCTACACAGGGCTTGGCGCAACGCAGGTTGAAGACAGGCTGAGTTTCCGCCTTACCGGGTCAGCGGTCGCCAAACTAGCGTCGGTCGAGGGCAGTGCACCGAGTGTGGACTAACCCATCCCTCAACTGGACCCGCAACGGCATGCCGCCTACGGGCTTAATTTCATTCGTGCCCTGCGGCGTAGTGCCGTCGCGGGCCGGTTAGCATTCGGGCAGAGTAAACGGGTTTTGGATCCTTAAGCCATGCATAACCATGCCGTTTTGCATGTCTTCGCTCATGAGAGTGCGGGCCCCACTCATTACTGCAGCTGCAACAATGTGGGAGTCATAAAACGACAGTCGGTGATGCTGTGCAATTTGCACGGCTTGGGCGTGTGTGTCTACGGTCAGTGGCACGATGGTGCAGTTTGCTTTTACAGCAGCCAAAAGTTCATGAATTTCGTCCCAGGGCATTTTGATTTTGCGATGGCAGACTGAGGTGATTTCGTTCAATACTTGAACACTTATATTGGGCTTTTGGTTTAACAATTTTTCTGCGATATCTGCCTTGTGTTCATTAGAAGAAAGTAAATAAAGGATAACGTTGCTATCTAAAAAGATGTCGCTCATGGGGCTTCGTTGGCTTCAAGTCGGTTGAAGTGAAAGTCGGGAGGCAAACGTCCTCGAAATTTCCGTAGCCGCGCCAGAAGCTGTGGTGGGCTGGTTTTTTTGCTGACTTCAAACTCTCTCTCTCCTACCAAGTGGAGTTCTACTTCCTCACCCGCTTTAAGTTGGAGTGCGGCTACCAAATTGGCAGGTAATCGGACAGCAAGGGAATTACCCCATTGAGCGACTTGCATAATAATTTCCTTGGGATATACGTTTTTATATTGTATATCTTTAGATTTGGCCGCATTGGTTTTGCAAACGCAATCTACTCGGTAAATTGCGTTTGGTTCTGATTACATCGCCCAAATACGCGGCTCGTTTCCTTCTATCTCCCACAACCCCACCCGCCAAGCCCGGCGCACTGCGCGCAGCAGTTGCATAGCCGGCTCCACCGCCGGTGCCAAAACGCGCACCAGTACCACCTGTGGGTTAGGGCTGGTGGCGCCACTGGTAGCAGCCAGTGGGTGTGCGGCAATAACATCGCGTGCCAGTTCCAGCGCCTGCTCTTTGCGGTGGCGCGTAATTGTCGAGCCGTCGGCCAAAAACAGGGTTGCCATGCAGGTGTGGCCAGCTAAGCCTAGAGGGCTTTGCATGAGCAAATGGTCTTGCGCCTGAATGGTGCCACGCTCCAGCCAGATGCCGGGTATCTCGATGTGTTGTTGCAATTGGCCTTGGGTAAACGGTTGCTCTGCACTGGGTAAGCCGAGCGAGGTAATGTCCCAACCCATTATTTCTGCGCCTGGTTGCAGCTCTATTTGCAGGTGGTTAAGCGCGTGGCACTGGTTGTAGCAAATGGCCTCCAGCGGCAGCCACTCCAGCCGCGCATGGGCTTCTAGTGTAATGCGTGTGCGTTGCACCGCCAGTTCGCCTGCAGAGCGGTAAAAACGGGTAGCACCCGGGGTGGTAATGAGTGCGTGGCTGCTGGGTGCCACCTTGACGTTAAGTTCTAGCGTGTCGCCACCCACCAGCCCACCGGGT
>CALPVM020000016.1 GCA_943327015.2 Akkermansia muciniphila | reverse complement strand
GCAGGCAACTTTATAGAGGCCACGCCCGAGACTCCGTATTTTCAAGTGGGCGAATCCAAATACGGCAAGCCCGTGCTAGACCGCGTCATTACCCCCGACACTCCGCTGGACGAAGCCGCCAAGTGCGCACTGGTGTCCATGGACTCCACGCTCAAATCCAATTTATCGGTCGGGCTTCCCATGGACATGGTGGTGTACGAAGCCAATCAGTTCCAAACCGATAAAGTGGTGTGCATTGATGAAAACAACCCCTATTTTAAAATGCTGCACGACAATTGGGGCAAAAAGCTACGCGAGGTGTTTGACAGCATTAAAGAGCCGATGTGGAACGGCGAACACACCGATGTACCGCTGCTGGTGCCCTCTACACGTAGCCAGCCGCTGCGCAAAATTTCAACGCCCGACGATAAGCTTATCTAAATCGTATTTGTAATCCATGACTCAGCTTATTTTTTCGCACGGTAACAGTTTTCCGGCCAGCACCTACAACGTTGTTTTCAAGAGCCTGCGCGCCCGCAAGTTCAAGGTAAAGGCTATTGAAAAATACGGCCATGACCCCCGTTACCCGGTCAGCAACAACTGGCCCAACTTGGTGCAGCATCTAATTGATTTTTCTGCCACCACCAGCAAAAAATCCGGTGAGCCAGTCTGGCTGGTAGGCCATTCTTTGGGCGGCTTTTTAAGCCTGATGGCTGCAGCCAAGCAGCCAGCGCTGGTGCGCGGCGTGGTGTTGCTGGACTCCCCCATTGTGGGTGGCTGGCGCTCCAAAGCTTTAGGCGTGATGAAAACCACACACATCATGAAAGCCGTTTCACCCGGTGCAGTCAGCCGCAAACGGCGCAACTCTTGGGACAGCATTGAAGATGCGTTTGAACACTTCCGCGCCAAAAAAGTATTTGCCAAATGGGACGAACAAGTTTTACGTGACTATGTAACGCATGGCACTATAGATGAGGGTGACAAGCGCGTACTGGCTTTTGACCGCGACATAGAAACCAAGCTTTACAACACACTGCCTGACAACTTGGATAAGTTGTTGGCACGCCATCCGGTAAAGTGCCCGGTTACTTTTGTCGGCGGGCGCAGCTCGCATGAAATGCAGCAGGTTGGTTTAGCCATGACGCAAAGAATTACCAAAGGCCGCATCATCATGCTAGATGGCACGCACCTTTTCCCCATGGAGAAACCTTTAGCAACTGCTGCCGCCATTGAGCTTGCGCTGCGGGATATGGGGGCTTGATTTACGTCGTACCAAGCAAGCCTTCGTCCATAAGTTCTTGAATAATCAATGCTTGGTGTAAATCACGGCGACGTTTTATGGGCTCTCGGTTTTTTGCATGTTCTGCCATCCAACGTTTAAACTCTACAAACGTTGGTGGCGCAACTGTTCGCATGGTTGCCAAGCGACCGGTTGCAGAAATAATCGGATGTTCAAACACAAGGGACTGTGTCAGCACGGATGCACGCTGAGCGCGTACAGGCCAAAGATCATCTTCATCGTCTGAAAATCGAAATGGATGAGGGTCGCCTTCAACGTTTTCTCGTCGAATAAAGTCAACCTCAAAACCCTTGTCATTGATAGCACTTTCATTCTGCCCCTCTTCGCTTTTACGGCGAAAACTGGCATCCACACGCTGAAGTAATCCAAGCATTGAGCCTACATCACGACGCAAATCAACGACAAATTTGACACGCTTGCGTGCATCCCTCAAAAAATCAACATCCTTGGTAGCAAGCGCACCTGCAACAATACGTACGCCTGCTGCAGCTTCGTAAGCATAAAGTGCGTGGGTACCGACCACAAGAAAATACTGCTCCAAACCCGCATCACGCACCGCATTGAGCAGTTTTACAACTATTTCAGGCGCCCTACCTACTTTAAGCGCTTTGTTCTGGCGCTGTGCTTCAATCAGCGCTTCGCTGATTGCACCCAGCCGGGCTTCTTTAAGCTTTTTGTGCTTATGAAACTCTGCGTAAATGAACTCCGTTTGAGTTGAGCGTGCGCCCAACCGTTCTTGCGTATTTTTGGGATGGGTTTTAATCAGATACTCGTAAGCACCCTCTTTTTTCCAATACATTCCGCCGCGGTAGGCTCTGGCAGCCTCATGCGCCTTGCGGTATTCTGCCCAAATCGTTGTCGCATCAATTAACTGGCGTGCAGCATTATCAGAGATCGGCAAGTAGTTCATTCACCGTTCCAAATAAAAAATTGGATTTTAACAGGTGAAATTTACAAATCTACTCCACCCATCGCACCCAACCGGTCCAGGACGTTACCAGCACCACCACACCAAACACAATGCGATAGTAGGCAAAACCAACAAAACTGTGGGTAGCAATAAAGCGCAGCAACCAGCGCACGCAAATCCAGGCACTGATAAACGAAAACACCAGTCCGACGCTAAACATGGGTACATCGGCCATACTCAGCATGGCGCGTTCTTTGTAAATACTGTAAGCGCCCGCGCCAATCAGTGTTGGAATGGCCAGAAAAAACGAAAAATCAGTAGCAGCCCGACGCGACAAACCCAGCAGCATGCCACCAATAATGGTGGCCCCACTGCGGCTCGTCCCCGGCACCATGGCCAAGCACTGCACCAACCCAACCTTGATGGCGTCCAGAGACGTCATGTCGTCTACGCTGTGCACCCGCACCGCCTTGCCACCCCTACTTTGCAGACGCTCGGCCCACAAAATAATAAAGCCACCCACAATAAAAGTGGTAGCCACCACCTCTGGTGTAAAAAGATGCGCCTTGATGGCTTTGCCAAACATTAAACCTAATAACACCGCCGGCACAAATGCAATAAACACGTTCAAGGAAAATTGCTGTGCCTGCTTTTGCGTCGGCAGCGCAACCAATGTGGCTTTGATTTTTTGCCAGTACACCAATATCACCGCAAAAATGGCACCGGTTTGAATGGCAATATCAAACACTTTGGCTTTCTCATCATCAAAGCCGAGCAAAGCTCCGGCCAAAATCAGGTGCCCAGTAGAAGAAATAGGTAAAAACTCGGTTAAGCCCTCCACCACGCCCATGATGGCGGCTTTTAACAACAACACGTAATCCAAGCTTTTCTCCTTCAAAATAAGCCAATTAGTTTACCTTACTGTGCCCATAGCCCTTATCTAAAGCTATATTTACGGACTACGCCCCAACAACCCAACCAACCTCTTAAGCTCTATGCACAGTTTTACCCTGAATATTGAAAACAACATCGCCCATTTAGTGCTGAACCAGCCCGAGGCCATGAACACCATGCACCCCACCTTTTGGCGTGAGCTTGATGCAGTGCTTACCCAATTACACACTGAGGGCAACGCCCGTGTGCTGGTGATTAGCAGTACCGGCAAACACTTTAGCGCGGGCATGGCGTTAGAAACTTTTGCCGGCAGCATCAAAATGGACGACCAAACCCCCGAAGGGCGTGCCGCCATTTTTGACATGGTAACCAGCATGCAGGCAACCTTTACCAAGCTTGAAACCTTGCGCATGCCAGTGATTGCCGCCATCCAAGGCGGCTGTATTGGCGGCGCGGTAGATATGGTGACCGCCTGCTGCATGCGCTACGCGACCAGCAATGCATTTTTCTGCATTCAAGAAATCAATATCGGCATGGTGGCTGACGTTGGCACGCTCCAACGTTTACCCAAGCTAATTCCTATGGCAGTGGTGAAAGAACTGGCTTACACCGGCCGCCGCCTACCCGCAGACAAAGCCCTGCAATATGGTTTAGTCAATGCAGTGTTTGACACGCCAGAGGCCATGCTAGAAGCGGCCATGCAGTGCGCTGCCGAAATAGCATCCAAGCCCCCGGTGGCCATTTGGGGTACCAAGCAAGCCATCCACTACGCGCGCGACCACTCGGTAGAAGAATCATTGCAACACATGGGCCTATTGCAAAGCGCCATCTGGAGCAACCGCCACATCATGGAAGCGGTAATGACCATGAAAATGAAGCAACCGGGTAAGTTCCCGTCACTGCCCAAACTGCAGTCATTCACAGAGATAGGGTTAAAAAAAGAGGTCTAAGAGCTTACAGGCACTCTCCATCCCGTTGATGATTAGCAAAGGCTTTTTGATATGCCTTGCTAATCTAGGCACTCCATACAAAATCTACTGGAGTACACCCTCATGCGGATGAACCTGCCTGTTACCCAAAAAGAATACGACTACCCTGCAGAGCAGATGTTGGTATCGATTACCGATGTCAAAGGTGTCATTACCCACTGCAACCATGCTTTTGTGTCGGTCAGCGGTTTTACCTACGATGAGCTGATTGGACAAAACCACAATATTGTGCGCCACCCCGATATGCCAACCGAGGCTTACCGCGATATGTGGAGCACTATTGGTAGCGGTAGTCCTTGGACTGCCATGGTTAAAAATCGACGTAAAAATGGCGACCATTATTGGGTGCAGGCCAATGTAACACCCATTTTGCACAATGGAACGCCACGCGGTTTTATGTCGGTACGCACCAAGCCTAATCGCCAACAAATACAAACTGCAGAAGGCTTGTACAGTCGCATGCGCGCTGCACCAAGCTCAGATCTATGTCCTATTTATTTACATCGTGGCGAGGTACGTTATCGCGGGCTACAAGGCATTCCGGGCTATATTAGAGACTTAAATTTAAGCACCCGTTTTGCATTTGCTTTGGTGTTGTTAACCATCGCGAGCATGATGCCCGAATTTATGGGCTTACAAGGTGTTTCGGGCATTACTGCTCAACTTACAACCATGTTGCTTGGCTCGGGGCTTATCTATGCATGGTTTCAGAGTCGCTTTACAAATGCCATCCGAGAAGCTGAGTCATTTGCCGACACCTTGGCGGGTTGTAACCTCACTACGCTCATGAAGGGCAATTTTCCGCCCCCGCTGGGCTCGATGATGCGGAGCTTGCGGCAAATCCAAATAAACCTTCGTGCGGTGGTCGGCGATGTGCGGAGCGAAATTGATATTTTTACCCGCTCCGCTGCCGAGATTGCATCCAGCGGCATGGACTTATCTTCACGCACCGAATCCCAAGCCAGTAGCCTAGAAGAAACTGCAGCGTCAATGGAACAACTGTCAAGCACGGTTAAACAAACCGCAGACACCGCATCTTTGGTGGCACAAAAAAGCCATCACAGCACCCACGTGGTAGCACGTGGTGGTGAGGCGGTACACAAGGTCGGTGTGGCTATGCAGGCGATTGATAACTCTTCTACCAAGATGCGCGACATCATTGGGGTTATCGAAGGCATTGCCTTCCAGACTAATATTTTAGCGCTCAACGCAGCAGTTGAAGCGGCACGCGCAGGCGAGCAAGGCCGAGGCTTTGCTGTGGTTGCCTCGGAGGTGCGGGCTCTTGCACAACGCAGTGCCGTTGCAGCTAAAGAGATTCGCGAACTCATTGCCAAGTCGGCAGAGCAAATTTCTGAAGGCACCACCCAGATGAACAATGCGGGCAAAACAATAGACGCAGTGGTGCAATCGGTAAAAGAGGTGAGCGAATTGATTCAACAAATCACCAGTGCCACAAAAGAACAGGCCACGGGTATTGCTCAGGTCAATGAGGCGGTTACCCAGCTAGACTCGGTTACGCAGCAAAATGCCGCGCTGGTAGAAGAATCTGCAGCTTCAGCAGAGGGGCTCAACGCTAGTGCTGCCACGTTGGCAAAATCGGTACAAGTGTTTCAGATGCCGTAGAATAGGAGCAAATGTTTGATGCTCTGCTCAACTCTATTGACTATCAAATCGCTGTCATTAACAGCGAAGGTTTAATTGTTTACGTTAATCAAGCATGGATTCAATTTGCTCAAGACAACGGCGCAATACCTGACAAAAATTTTATTGGCGCAAACTATTTAGACGTTTGTGCTACTGCCGCCAAACACGACAAAGAAGCAAGCACTGCACTGGTGGGTTTACAAACTGTCATCAATGGCTCTGCCACAGAGTTCACACACGAATTTGCATGCCACAGCCCGACCGAGAAACGCTGGTACCGAATGCGTGTTGTGGCTTTAACCGGGCATACAGGACTTTTTTTAATCTCACACACCAACACCACACGCAGCAGAGAAGAGTTACTGAGCAGCCAGCAACAGCTAGAAGACGCTGCGCGCCATACTGCAGCAATAGTCAACAACATGGCTGATGGTGTACTTACTATCAATGCCCATGGCCTGATAGAAACCTACAACAAATCTTCCAGCTTAATTTTTGGTTACTCACAACAAGAGGCCATTGGCATGCAAGTTACCCAACTTATGCCACAGCTATTGCACGAACAAAGTGCTGGCGGCGCCTATCTGGCCGGCAAACCACAGTCACTTCTGGCACAACACTCAGATGGAAAGCAGTTTCCGGTTCAGTTGTCGATTTCCGAAATAGAAAGCGCAAAAGGTAACACCTACATCTGCATCGTGCGCGATGTTACCCAACAGCGCAAAGATGAAGAAGAGATTCGCCGTCTTGCGTTTTTCGACCCCTTAACAGGTTTGGCAAACCGGCGTTTGTTGGTGGACAGGGTCAAACGGGCCACCATGACGTCTTCACGCACAGGTCGGCATGGCGCCTTAATGTTTTTGGATCTTGACTATTTCAAGCTCCTTAACGACACCCTAGGCCATGACATTGGGGACGAACTACTGCAACAAGTCGCCACACGCTTACGCTCTTGTGTGCGTGAAGGCGATACCGTGGCTCGGCTTGGTGGCGACGAATTTGTGGTGTTACTAGAAACGTTAAGTGCAGATGCCACCGAGGCTGCGTTTCAGTCTGAACAACTCGCACAGAAAGTGCTGGAAGCCTTGGGGCTCACCTACACCCTGCGCCACCATATTTACAACTGCACCCCCAGCATTGGCGTGGTGGTGTTTATCCACACCACCGACACTACCGACGAACTGATTAAAAAAGCCGACATTGCTATGTACCAGGCCAAGGCGGCCGGGCGCAACACGGTTCGCATTTTCAACCCCGAAATGCAAACACAAATCAACAACCGGGTGGATCTGGAAAAAGACCTCCGGCGTGGGCTGGAACATCAAGAATTTACGCTGCATTACCAGGTGCAGGTCAATAAGATTGGCGAATGTATTGGTGCAGAAGCTTTGGTGCGCTGGAACCACGAAGTCAATGGCATGGTGTCACCTGCCAAGTTTATTCCGGTAGCAGAAGAAACCGGCGTTATTTTGACGCTGGGTCAATGGGTACTCGATTCGGCGTGTGCACAGTTGGTGGAGTGGTCGCGCTCACCTGCTACCGCACATTGGACCTTGGCAGTGAATGTAAGCGCATCCCAGTTTTCCAAAGCAGACTTTGTCGATACCGTGATAGGTTCTTTGCAGCGTTCAGGCGCAAAACCGGAACTTCTCAAGCTCGAACTCACCGAAAGCATGCTGGTCAATGATGTGGATGACATCATTACCAAAATGAAGGCGATCAAGGCCTTTGGTGTCGATTTTTCGTTGGACGACTTTGGTACCGGGTATTCGTCATTGTCGTACCTCACCAAGTTGCCGTTGGCGCAACTCAAACTCGACCAGTCTTTTGTGCGCGATGTTGCCACCAACCCTAGCGATGCTGCTATTGCGCGTACTGTGGTGTCATTGGGTCACAGCCTAGGACTCAAGGTAGTGGCAGAGGGCGTAGAAAACGCCGAGCAACGCGACTTTTTAACCAGCATTGGCTGCGATGCGTTCCAGGGCTATTATTTTGGTCGCCCCTCCCCGGCTGATGCCATGGAGTTGCCCAAGCCCTAACACGCCACAGCATTACCATTTATTGGCGTGCTGTGCGCGTATTGGCAGGCAAGGCTTGCGGATGGCTGGTTCTAAAAGGATTGATGTCTAAGCCGCCACGGCGGGTATAACGTGCATACACCGATAATTTGAGCGGCTGGCAGCGGCGCAAAATGTCCATGTAAATACGCTCCACACACTGCTCATGAAACTCGTTATGGTTTCTAAAGCTCACCAGATACTGCAGCAGGCCTTCCTGGTTAATGGGCACTCCGGTATAACTTATTTGCACACTACCCCAATCGGGCTGTCCAGTTACCAGACAGTTGCTTTTAAGCAAATGGCTCACCAGCACTTCACTTACCAAAGGCTCATCGGCTTGCGTCGTGAGCAATTCCGGTGCTGGCGTGTACTGGATGCACTCTACATCCAGCCGATCTAAATTCAGGCCATCCAGCTCATAAATCGGCTCACGGTCAAACAGTTCTGGGCTTAACAGACGCACACCAACCGACGATAACGGTTTGGAGCCATACCATACCGCCGCACTGACATCAGCACGCAAACGTGTTTGCACCTGTTGCACATCCGTAAAAGTAGTATTGTTAAAACTATTGAGGTAAAGCTTGAACGATTTACTCTCAATAATATGAGTGGTTTCACACGGCACGGTAAAGTGGGCAATAGCGAGTTGCGGCTTTCCTCGCGGATTGAGCCAACTCAGCTCAAACGCAGTCCAGATATCAGCCCCCATAAATGGCAACACACCCTCTGCGGATAGACCTATTTCGGTGCGTTTATCGGTGCGCGGCAAAGCTAGCAGCAAGTTGGCGTCGTACTGATGGATGTAAGCAGAAGTTTTACCCAGTGCAGATTGGGCGAGCAACTGATTCATCATGCGGCTTTTAATTTACTTTTTGCAGGTTTTTCTGCACTCTTAAAATGGGGAATCATATGTCCCAACATTTTAGCCACCGGCTCCGATGGCAAATCGTGCCCCATACCAGGAATAGCCACCAACTTGGCGCCAGAAATACGCCGCGCCGTATCTTGGGCACAGGCAAAAGGTACCAATGGGTCTGCCAGCCCATGCAACACCAGCGTGGGAGAGGTAATGCGCGGCAATTGCGCTGCACGGGTAATGTCGGTTGCAATCGCCAGCATCTGGCGCAATGAGCCCTCGGGGTGGTAACAACGCTTTACACCTAAAGCAATGCGTGCACGCAATTCATCCTCTGGGATGGGATAAGTAGGACTGCCTATCAGGCGGAACACTTGTGCGAAATGGTCAATGACCTGCTGCGTACTTTTGCCTTGGGGCCTGCGCAATATAGCCCGCAAAATTTCAGGTTTAGGCTTGGGCAAACCGCGTGCGCCACTGGTACTCATAATGCTCGTCAAACTATGGCAACGGTGCGGTGCAGCAATGGCTACCCTTTGCCCAATCATGCCACCCATGCTGGCCCCCACAATGTGGGCTTTGTCAATTTCCAGCTCATCGAGCACACCAATGGCGTCATGCGCCATGTCGGTCAGGGTGTAAGGTGGTTTGGGCATGATGCCAATTTTGAACTTCAAACCCGCCCACAAAATATTGGGCTTACCCAAGGCATCCAGATGGGTACTTAGGCCAATATCCCGGTTGTCAAAACGTATCACTCGGTAGCCTGCATCTACCAGACCCTGCACCATTTGCGGCGGCCAAGCCACCAACTGCATGCCCAAGCCCATGATGAGCAGCACAACCGGCTTTTTAGCCTCTTTGGCATCCAACTCACCATCAACAATAGCGGTGTCTTCAAATTCAATGCGTAAACCGTTGGCTTTTAATTTCATGAATGCACCCTGATTGGAACTAAGTTTGTATTTAACGTCTGAACACCAGTCGATCTGCAGAAGATTCTGCAGCGTCAAAAGCGTAACCTTCAGCATCGAACGATTGCAAATCTTCAGGATGGCGCAATCGGTGCAAAACTGCATGGCGCACCATCAAACCCCGGGCGCGTTTGGCCATAAAACTCACAATTTTATAGTGACCACCCTTGTTTTCCTGGAATATGCACTCTATTACCCGCGCTTTCAAGGTCTTGGTGTGCACTGCTTTAAAGTATTCTTGCGAGGCCAAATTCACAACTACCGGTGCTTCTTCTGCCTCTAAACGGGTATTCAGATACAGTGCAATGGTGTTTTTCCAGAACTGGTACAAATCTTTACCTGCGGCGTTAGCAAGACGGGTGCCCATTTCCAAACGGTAAGGCTGCATCAAATCAAGGGGGCGCAGCACACCATACAAACCACTCAAAATACACAAATGGCTCTGCAACCATTGCAGATCGCCTGCCGTTAAACTGCGGGCATCCAGCCCTTCGTACACATCACCATTAAACGCCAGCACGGCTTGCAGCGCATTGTCTGCGCTTGCCTGCTCTGACCAGGCTTGATAGCGCCCCACGTTTAAAGCGGCCAGGTTGTCGCTAAGTTCCATCAAACTGGCAATGGCTTGGGGTGTATAAGCACGCAATACCCCGATCAGCTCTTTCGATTGTTTCACAAACAGCGGTGGCGTGGGTACAGGTGCAGATGGCAGCGGGGTGTAGTCCAGCGACTTGGCTGGCGAGAGTAAAAATAACATATGCTACTAATAACAAAGGGTCGAAGGCGTAAGCCTCCGACCCTTTAAGCAATTAAAACGTAGAAGAATTATTTGCCACCAGGAATCTTGCCCTCTACGCCTTTAACGTAAAAGTTCAGACCACCCAGGAACTTGTCGTCAGCCACGGTGTCTTTAGCAATTTGCTCTTTGCCGGTGTTGTCTTTGATTGGGCCTTTCCAGATGGCAAAAGTACCATCGGCGAGGCCTTTCTTGACTTCTTCAACTCTGGCTTTGGTTTCAGCAGGTACGTCTTCAGCAATAGATACGATGTCGATAGCGCCTTCTTTCACGCCCCACCAGTTTTGCTCAGTCGCCCATTTGCCTTCCAAAGCGTCTTTAGTGGCCTTGATGTAGTAAGGTCCCCAGTTAATAATGGCAGAAGCCAAGTGGGCTTTGGGTCCGTAGGCGGTCATATCAGAATCCCAACCGAAAGCGCGCTTGCCTTTTTCTTGGGCGGTTTTAAGCACTGCAGGAGAGTCAGTGTTTTGGAACAATACGTCAGCACCACCGTTAATCAGCGATGTAGCCGCTTCTGTTTCTTTAGGTGGGTTAAACCATTCGTTCACCCATACCACTTTAGTCTTGATTTTGGGGTTGCTGGTTTGTGCACCCAAAGTAAAGCTGTTGATGTTACGGATAACTTCAGGAATTGGCACCGAGGCAACCACACCCAAGGTGTTGGACTTGGTCATCTTGCCAGCAATGATACCGGCCATGTAAGCACCTTCGTAAGTACGGCTGTCGTAAGTACGCATGTTTTCAGCGGTTTTGTAGCCGGTGGCGTGCTCAAACTTCACTTCTTTGTTGTCGCCAGCCACTTTGAGCATAGGCTCCATGTAACCGAAGGTAGTACCAAAAATAAGTTTGTTGCCTTGGCCGGCCAAGTCACGGATGACGCGCTCAGCATCTGCTGACTCGGGCACGTTCTCTACAAACGATGTCACAATTTTGTCGCCAAATTCTTTTTCAAGTGCTTTACGACCATTGTCGTGGGCAAATGTCCAACCGCCATCACCCACAGGACCCACGTAGGCAAAAGCAATTTTCAGTGGCTCTGGCTTAGGTGCAGGTGCCGAAGCAGCAGGTTCGGGAGCAGGCACAGGTGCCGGCTCTTCTTTTTTACCGCAGCCCACCAAGGCCACGCCAGCTACGGCCGTCAATGCGGCCAACTTCATTAAATTGCGTTTTTGCAAGTCTGTCATGAGGGTCTTTCTGTCAATGCGAGGGTTAAAAAAATGGATTATGAACCAGGGTAAAACGGTTTACCCATGGATGCGGGCATATTTATGCGTATCCAGCGCGGATTACGCGAAATCAGCGCCAAAACCAATATGGTAGCAAGATATGGCAACATCGTCAAAATTTGGCTAGGCACTTCTACCCCAGCGCCTTGCAAATGAAACTGCAGCATGGTTACACCACCAAAAAGGTAGGCGCCTAGCAATACGCGCGCTGGACGCCAGGTAGCAAAGGTGGTTAAGGCCAATGCTATCCAGCCTTTACCGGCCACCATACCCTCAACCCACAAAGGGGTATAAATGATAGAAATGTAAGCTCCTGCCAAGCCACACAGTGCCCCACCGGCCACTACGGCAACCAGCCTGATCCAGCGCACCGGGTAGCCCAGCGCATGGGCAGACTCCGGGCTTTCGCCCACGCTTCGCAGCACCAACCCGGCACGGGTACGGTACAAAAACCAAATCAAGGCCAGTGCAAAAATAATAGTCAAGTACACCAAGGGGTGCTGCTTGAACAGTGCAGAACCCAGTAGCGGAATATCGCTTAAATAGGGCACTGCAAATTGCATACGCTCCGGCATTTTTTCCTGCACGTAGCTAATACCCACAAAGGCAGAAAAACCGGCTCCAAAGAGGCTTAAGGCCAGTCCGGTTGCGTATTGGTTGGTATTGAGCCAAATTACCAGCAACCCAAACACACAAGCCATTAAAGCACCAGCGCCCACTCCAGCAGCAAAACCCGCCAGATCGCTGCCTGTGTGCACCACGGTGGCAAAACCGGCAATGGCTGCGCACAGCATCATGCCCTCGGCACCTAAATTGACAATGCCGGCTTTTTCGTTAATGAGCAAGCCCAAAGAGGCCAGCGCTAAAACCGTGCCGGCATTTAATGTGGCTGCAATAAGTAGAGCGTAGGTTTCCATTATTTTGCACCTCCACGCGCAGACCAAGCCAAACGGTAATTCACCAAGGTGTCGCAGGCCAACAGGCTAAACAACAGCAAACCCTGAAACACACCTGTCAGTGATTTGGGTAGTCCCATGCGCGACTGCGCCAGTTCGCCACCAATATAAAACATGCTCATCAACAACGCAGAAAACACCATGCCCACCGGATGCAAGCGCCCCACAAAAGCCACAATAATGGCCGCAAAGCCGTAGCCTGCCGGCACGTATGGCGTGAGTTGGCCGATAGGTCCGGCCACCTCCAAAGCACCGGCCAAACCCGCCAAGCCACCCGATATAAGAAGCGCCGTCCATAACGCTGCGCGTGATGAAAAACCCGCATATCGCGCAGCAGCGGGTGCCAAGCCACCCACCTGCAAAGAGAACCCGGCACGGGTTCGGAACAAAAACACCCACAAACCCACCACACCCAACAAGGCCAAAATCACACCGATGTTGATACGCGAGCCACTAAACAGGCGCGGAATTTTGGTGGGATCGGCAAAGGTTTGGGTTTGCGGAAAGTTGTAACCGTTGGGGTCTTTCCAGGCGCCGTACACCAACAGGTTAAGCACCTGCACTGCCACATACACCAGCATTAGACTTACCAGAATTTCATTGGCATTAAACCGGTCGCGCAACAGCGCAGTCACTCCCGCCCATAGCATGCCGCCAAGGATGCCGGCCAGCAAAACAGCAACCACCATCATGCGGCTTGAAGATGCATCGGCCATTAAGGCAATGCCGGCTGCGGCTACCGCACCCATCACATACTGCCCTTCGGCGCCGATGTTCCAAACATTAGACCTAAAACATACCGCCAGCCCCAAGGCAATTAATAACAAGGGCGTGGCTTTGACCACCAACTCACCCAAAGCGTAGCTGTTTTTAATAGGTTCCCAAAAAAACATTTGCAGGCCTCGTACCGGGTCTTTACCCAGCGCGGCAAACAAGGCCACACCAATGACCACCGTAAAGAGCAGCGCCAACAATGGCGAGCCGTAACTCCAAAAAGCAGATGGCTGTGGGCGCGCCTGCAACTTCAAGCCAAATTCAGGCATGCTGCACCTCATTTATATTCCAAAGGCCGCTCATCCACTCACCAACTTTTTCAATGGTGGCTTCAGCCATCGTTAAAGATGGCGACAAACGCCCTTGCGCCATCACATGCAGCCGGTCGCTCATTGCAAAAAGTTCGTCCAGTTCTTCACTCACCAATAACACGGCACAACCCGCATCACGCAATGCCAATATATGGGCACGAATTTGCGCTGCGGCACCCACATCCACGCCCCAAGTTGGTTGCGACACAATCAACAATGAAGGCTGGGCATCCATCTCGCGACCCACAATAAATTTTTGCAAATTACCACCTGACAGTGAACGTGCCAACGCCATGGGGCCACTGGCCTTGACCTTAAAACGCTGAATAATGTCAGCGGCGTGCTGTTGCAACTGCCCTACCCGAATCCAGCCCCCGGCAAAGCGCGGCATGGCAATGGAACCGGAACGGGTCAGCAGCAGGTTATGCGCCAAACTCAAGGTGGGCACAGCACCGCGCCCCAGACGTTCTTCCGGCACAAAATGCAAACCCAAGGTGCGCCGCTGTGCCGGATGCATGGCGGATACATCGGTTGGCCCCATAAAAATACTGCCATGGCTGGCCCGGGTGTCTTCACCCGACAAGGCGACCAACAGCTCTTTTTGCCCGTTGCCCGATACCCCGGCAATACCCACTACCTCACCAGCACACACCTGTAAATGGACACCTTTTAAATCGACACCAAACTGATCTTCACGTGGCAAACTCAAGCCTTTAACACGGAGCATCGCCGCTGCTGCTTTAGAGGGACGCCGCTCCAACGCGGGCGGTTCCGCACCAATCATCAGCCTTGAAAGGGAAGCATTCGACTCTTCAGCAGGGTTACACACCCCTGTGACCTTACCGCCTCGCAGCACCGTGCAGGCGGTGCACAGCTCCCGGATTTCGTGCAGCTTGTGGCTGATGTACAAAATACTACAGCCCTGGGCGCTGAGTTTTTTCAGCACCACAAACAGCTTTTCTACGGCCTGTGGAGTTAGTACCGAGGTGGGCTCATCCAATATCAATAATTGCGGGTTGGTGAGCAAGGCACGAATAATTTCCACCCGCTGCATTTCGCCCACGCTCAGGGTATGAACCGGCCGATCGGGGGCAATTTCGAGCCCATATTCAGTGGCTTTGGCACGAATACTGGCAGTAACCTGCTGCAAAGTTAAAGTTTGGTCTAAGCCAAGCCACACATTTTCTGCAACAGTCAAGGTATCAAACAAATTGAAGTGCTGAAACACCATGCTAATACCCAAAGCACGCGCTTCTTTGGGGTTGCGAATCTGCACCGGCTTACCGTTAAAACTGATCTGCCCCGCATCCGGCTTGATAGAGCCGTAAATAATTTTCATTAGGGTGGACTTGCCTGCACCATTCTCACCCAGCACCGCATGGGTTTGGCCGGGCAATACCGTAAGCGCCACATCGCTATTGGCCACCACGCCGGGATAAGCTTTGGTTATACCGCTAAGCTGCAGTCTGGGGGTATCCATGAAACCTGG
>CALPVM020000015.1 GCA_943327015.2 Akkermansia muciniphila | reverse complement strand
ATGGTGCCAGTCCAAACATCGTCTACTTTATCATTCTCAAATATGTATACACGATCAGCCCCGCATGCCAGACCGAGTGGTGCCAAAGCAGGGTTCAATGCACCCAATGCATCGGACTCCGTGCTGAGTAATACCATCTGCATCTCTACAATGCCTTGCAAGTATTGATCTTTTTGCATGAGCTGTGTCTGAAGCTCAGTGAGTGCTTTGTTAAAGGGCATGGTGTGATGTAAGCTTGGTTAAGCCTATGTTTGGATAAGGCTTTTATTAAGTGGGGTTAAAGTCGCTCCAATACGATTATGCTACGTTTGACTGGCTTTGGCACTTTTACCTACATCACCATTGCTGAAATTAAGCAATTGGTTAAGGTGCTTCAGACGTTTGCTGAAACCCGCCTCGGTTCTTACACCTGCATATTCATAATATCGGTATACGCTTGCACCATCCGGTTGCGTACGTTCAGCGTTGCCTGAAATCCAATTTGTGCTTTCTGAATAGCAACCATAGTCTCTTCCAAGCTAACCTTAGGGTTTTCCATCTGTACTTCGCGCTGCAATCTGCTAGATTCGTTTTGCGCTTTGCTGACTGACTGAAGTGCGTTTTTAAACGCTTCAGGAAATCCGCCTGTGGCAACTCCTTCGGCGCCCCCTGCACCGGCAGGGCGTACCCCGGCGCCAGGGCGAATAGAAGTGGGCATTGAAACGGGTGTAAGTCTGAGGTCCATGTGATTCCTCCCTTCAACTTGAGGGTGACGCAATCGTATCTCTGGTGCCTGATCGCCATTATTTTGAATTGGGGGGTAAAAGTAGTGCTTTTTACCCTAATGTTTTTGAGGGCTGGTTGAATAATCAGTCTCACCCGTAATGTCTATTGCAACTCAATGCACTGGAAAACAAAATGCAAGATGTAGCCACCATACCAGTCAACCCGTCCATAAGTCAGCGCTTTGCCAATATGGATCAAAGCCAGCGCATGAAATTTGCTCTGGGTGTTATTTTGTTCGTTGCTATTGCTGTGGTGGGTCTGGTTATGGGTCGCCAATCGGAGTGGCGTGTTCTGTATTCCAATTTGGCAGACAAAGATGGTGGCGCGGTTATAGCCCAGCTCAGTACCATGAATGTGCCCTACAAATACACAGAGGGTGGCGGTGCCATTATGGTTCCAGCCGACCGTGTGCATGATTTGCGTCTCAAGTTGGCTTCCATGGGTTTGCCCAAAACATCCATTGGAGGTTTTGAGATGATGGAAGCCAATCGCTTCGGTATGACCCAGTTTCAGGAGCGTTTAACCTTCCAACGTGGTTTGGAGGGCGAGTTAACTCGCTCCATCATGGCGCTTTCGTCTGTGCAAAGCGCTCGGGTGCATTTGGCGCTGCCAAATCAAAATGGATTTTTCCGTGAGCAGCAAAAACCCTCGGCATCAGTCATGCTCAGCCTGTACCCCGGCCGTTTGTTGGATCGTACCCAATTGGCGGGTATTGTGCATTTGGTGGCATCCAGTGTTCCAGATATGTCAGTAGCTGCAGTTAGTGTCTTGGATGATTCCGGCAAGTTGTTATCGCAGCCGGTTGATGGATCCTTTGGTGGCGCTATGGGTGCACAAGCAGAGCAAATGCAGCAAATTCAGCAAATCGAGCAACTCTACGCACGCCGTATTCTTGAAATTCTGGAACCTATTGTGGGTAAAAACAATGTGCGGGCTCAAGTCACTGCCGATCTGGATTTTTCTCAGTCCGAGTACACCACTGAAACCCATAAACCCAACAACACACCCGATTCCGCAGTTATTCGTAGCAAGCAAATGGTAGAAACAGGGCCGGGTAGCGAAGACCCTGCTATTGCAGGCGTGCCCGGTGCCACCACCAACCAGCAACCCAATAACGCAGCAGCTCCCATCAATGGTGCTGCACAAGTGGTCACTGCCGGTGGCACCAATGGCGCTATCAGCCCCGGCAAGCGCGAATCCATCGTTAATTATGAAATTGACAAAACCATTAAAACCGTCAAAGGTGCAACCGGTTCTGTTAAGCGTATCAGCGCAGGGGTAGTAGTCAATAACGTGGTCACTACCGATGCTAAAGGTAAAACAGTCAGCACCGCATTGACCCAAGAGCAAATTGATAAAATCACTGCCTTGGTGCGTGAAACGGTTGGTTTTAGTACCGACCGTGGTGACACCGTGAATGTAGTAAACGCGGAATTCGCCCCAGAAAAAGTAGAGGTTGTTGAGGTGCCGTTCTGGCGTCAACCCGAGTTTCTTGAGTTGGTACGTACTTTGGGCTGGCCATTGGGAACATTGGGTATGGCTATGTTGGTATGGTTTGGTGTTATCCGTCCAGCGCTCAAGCCCATGTCCAAGACTGCACGGGTGGCTCAAGATGAACCAGAAAACCAACTTGATGCGATTGAAGCCGACCAACCAGAGCGTCCCCAGTTGGCTGCACCTCAAATTGATAACAGTCAGCCCACCCCGGCGCAGCTAAGACTCGAAGATGCGCGTAAACTTACACGTGATAATCCTGCAGCCGTTGCAAATATAGTTAAGGCTTGGATAAACGGCGAAGTTCCAGCCTAATGACCGAGACACAATAGCATCATGCCAAACGATGATGGAATTCAAGACGCAGCCATTCTGATGATGTCTCTGGGCGAGGCAGAAGCATCAGAGGTGTTTAAACACCTGTCGCCCAAAGAAGTGCAAAAGCTGGGGGAGGCCATCGCCAAAACCACCCAGCTTTCGCGTGAAAAAGTCGATGATGTGGTAGATAAATTTACCGCAGTCGCTGCATCTCAAAGTTTACTGGTGTCCAATTCCGGTGACTATGTACGTACCGTGCTCAAGCTCGCTTTGGGTGATGATAAAGCTGCCTTGCTGATTGACCGTATTTTGCAAGGCGGTGACGTATCAGGTATTGAAAGCTTGAAGTGGATGGATCCCTTCTCTGTGGCCGAACTGCTGCGTAACGAGCACCCGCAAATTGTGGCAGCCATCTTGGTGCATCTAGATTACGACCAGTCTGCTGACGTGCTTAAGCATTTAACTGAGCGCCAGCGCAATGAGGTAATGCTCCGTATTGCCACCATGGAAGGTATTCAGCCAACCGCTTTAAAAGACCTCAATGAGGTCTTGTTCAAGGTGCTTGCCGGTGGCGACAAGATCCGTAAGTCTTCTCTGGGTGGTGTAAAAACAGCTGCAGAAATTATCAACTTGATGGGTACTGCCATCGAAAGCACAGTCATTGATTCCATTCGTAGCCACGATGCCGACCTTGCCCAAAAGATCATGGACAAGATGTTTGTGTTCGACGATCTGGGTAAGCTCGACGACAAGGCTATCCAGATGATTCTGAAAGAAGTGTCACAAGACGTACTGATTGTTGCTCTTAAAGGCGCACAACCAGAGCTGAAAGAAAAAATTCTGGCCAATATGTCCTCCCGTGCGGCGGCCACTTTGCGCGAAGATTTGGAGTCACGTGGTCCCATGCGTTTGTCTGAAGTAGAGGCTCAGCAGAAAGAAATTCTTAAAACAGTTCGTCGTTTGGCGGACGAAGGTCAGGTTGTCATTGGCGGTGGAGGTGGCGATGATGCCATGATCTAATGAGTAGAAACCAAGCCCGCTTCATTCCTCAGTCCGAGCTCGGTGATGCCACCGAATTCGACTTCAGTGCTGTTGACCAAATATCACTGCGCTTTGCCGCTAAGCTCAAGGCACAAGCTCTTGAGGAAGAGCGGCTCAAAGAAAACTCACTGCGTAAAACGGCCCTTAACGAGGGCTATGCCCAGGGATTTACCCAAGGGCACACCCAGGCGAGTGCTGAGGGGCAGCGTCAGCTCAACGAATACATCAACAATCAGGGTGCACAGCTGTCACGTCACTTTGGGCAGCTATTTGCCAATGTACAAGCGCAAATCTCTGATTCTGAGCAAGCTATGGCACAGGGTATCCTGGAGTTGGCCTGCGAATTGGCGCGTCAGGTGGTGCGACACGAGTTGAGCACCAATACCAAAGTTCTGTCTCCTGTCATTCGTGAAGCAATGGGTATGCTGGCAGTTGACTGTAAGGTGGCTGTAGTGCGTTTAAATCCTCAAGACATGGCCATGGTTTCAGAGCTCGTAAATAAAGAGTTTTCGCATTTATCCATTACCTTGTTGGCGGATGCATCCATTAGCCCGGCCGGTTGCCTGGTGGAGGCTGCAGGAACCGTTATTGATGGTACGCTGGAAAAGCGCTGGAAACGTGCAGTGGCCACCTTGGGTATCGAATCCTCTTGGGGAGTAGATGATGCATCCTGAGTTGCCGCCACAGTCAGAGTCCAAATGGCAAACCTACCTTAATCGTGTGCGCCATACGGTTGCTACAGAAAGCACCCTTGAGGTCCGTGGTACCTTAACCCGCTTAACGGGGCTAGTGCTCGAAGCGACTGGAATTCGGGTTCCTGTAGGTTCTCAATGCCTTGTGAGCATGAAGTCCAACGAGCCCGTTCTGGCTGAAGTGGTTGGCTTCGCAAACGACAAGGCATTTTTGATGCCGGCAGGCGATGTGCATGGTCTGTCCAGTGGCGCCTCTGTAGCCTCTGCACCCGCCTATATTCCAGTCCCTTTGTTGTTAGATACTGACCATTCCTCAGACCCTTGTGCTGCAGGTTTATTACGCTTGCCTCTGGGCGATGGCTTGTTGGGGCGCGTTGTCGATTCGCAGGGTATTCCCATGGACCGTATGGGGCCCCTGCAAGACGTCAAGGGTTTGCCACTCAATCGCAAACCCATCAATGCCATGGACCGCGATCCGGTGCGCGAGCCCCTCGATACGGGTGTACGTGCCATCAATGCCTTGCTGTCGGTGGGGCGTGGTCAGCGTTTGGGTTTGTTTGCCGGCTCTGGCGTAGGCAAGAGCGTGTTGCTCGGCATGATGGCGCGCTATACCCAGGCCGATATCATTGTGGTGGGTCTGATTGGCGAGCGCGGACGCGAGGTCAAAGAATTTATTGAAGATATTTTGGGTGTTGATGGCCGTGCCCGTTCTGTCGTGGTTGCAGCCCCGGCCGATGCGCCTCCCTTGCTGCGCATGCAAGGCGCATCATATGCCACAGCCATTGCCGAGTACTTTCGGGACAAAGGGCAGCATGTTTTGCTCTTGATGGACTCCTTAACCCGTTACGCCATGGCTCAACGTGAAATTGCCTTGGCAATTGGTGAACCCCCTGCTACCAAAGGCTACCCTCCATCATGTTTTGCCAAATTGCCGGCGTTGGTAGAACGCAGTGGTAATGGCCTACATGGAGTGGGCTCCATTACGGCTTTTTATACGGTGTTGTCAGAAGGCGATGACCAGCAAGACCCCATAGCTGATGCTGCTCGTGCTATTCTGGATGGCCACATAGTGTTGTCGCGCACTTTGGCAGAATCAGGCCATTATCCAGCCATTGACGTTGAGCAATCTGCCTCGCGTGTTATGCACAACGTTGTCACTGCGCAGCATTTTGAATTGGCGCGGCGTTTTCGCGCTCTCTACTCCAAATATGAAAAAGGCCGTGATCTGGTTCAAATCGGCGCTTATGCCCACGGATCTGACCCTATGATGGACGAAGCCATTGCATTACATCAACCTATGCGTACCTTCTTGCAGCAAGGCATGCTTGAAGCCGCACCTATGCATACCATTTTACCTGCCATGGCCGCTGCAACTTCGCTAAGGCGGGGGGCATGATGAAGCCTAAGCATGCCAGGAGTCAGTATGTCTAACCTGAAAAGCTTTCATTTGGCCATAGATTTGGCAACGCGCCAACGTGATCAATTAGCCCAGGCGCTGCGGGTGGCGCAAAATAACAAAGCGCAGGCAATTGATCAGCTGAGCCAGCTCGAGGGTTACGCCAACGAAACCGATGCGCGCTGGACAGGTTCCGTTGCCAGTGTGGGAATGTCAGGTGAATTGATTCGAAACCATTACCAATTTATGGATCGATTGCAGCATGCCATCGGAATTCAGTCCAGTACCATCAACAACCTAGACTGGCATCTTGACCGGGCTCAAAAAGCTCTGCTGCAGGCTGAGTTCCGGTTGTCTGGCTTGAACCAGGTTCTCAAAAAACGTCAGGCAGAGGCAGAGCAAGTCCAGCGACGGCGCGAGCAGCGTCAAATGGATGAATTTGCAGCTATTCAATATTCACGTACCCATAGGGTACCTCTTGGAGGAGAATCATCATGACCGTTGAACTGGCGCAACCCCATGCAGCTTCTAAAGCATCTGATAGTCGTTTTAAATCTCTGCATGGTAAATCGCAGTCTCAGCCTGCTGTGGGTTTTCAGTCAATTTTGTCGGCCGCTGCTGATGCTTCTTCTGAATCCATACCTGCTGGCGTTCAATTGCTGCGGGCTGCCAATGATGCTGCTTCTAAAGAGCCAAACGACAGTCAACACTTGCAATCCTTGGCATTACAGCCAGATGATCATTCTCCAATGATCCAAAATATTGCACCCGAAGCAAACTCTTCCACGCTAAGCCCCAAAACAGATATTGCTGGAGCAACCAGTCAAACGCCATCGCCCAACGTTACCGAACAAGTCAACGCACTGCTGTCACAGTCGCGTTTTTCTCAAAGCAACTCAACCAATGTGCAGCAGTCTCCAGCCCAGCCCCAGTGGGCTGCATCATCACCATCTGTGTCACCGGTTGTCAGTAATTCGCCGGTTCCAATTGACTTGCCTGTAGCTGGATTTTTACAAAGCAACTCAGCCAATGTGCAGCCTCAGCTAGCACAGCCTCAGTTTGCGGCATCCTCCCTCCATCAAGCGCCGGTATTAAATCATTCGTCTGTTAAAACCGACCTGCCAATAGCTGGACTTTCACAAAATGCTACTGCCAAGTTTCAGCTATCTACAGCTCTAGACCAAGCGTTGACGCTTAAACCCGAAAGTCAAATAGGAACAGCGTCAGCAATTTCATCCCATAGCCTTGCAAACCAGGTCATTCCAACTGTATCCGAGGTTCAAGATCAAAATTTACCTCAACCACAGACATCTCTTGCCGAGCCAGTGATTGGCATACCGCAAGAATTCAACGCGCCCATGGTTAGCGTGGCAACTGAAGGTGCCGTAGTTACAGGATCCGACCCATCCCGTTTGCCATTGATGCAAAATCTGACGCCCTTACCATCCACGCAAACAGCGGTTTCTCCAGCAGCGCTTGGCAAAATTTCTCAAACAGAGTCCTCAGCTCTCACTCGATCTACACCATCCAGCAAAGATACAGTACCTTTGGCGACTGCCAAACCAAGCCATAACTCGCTACCTGATGCCTTAGTGCCCATGCCCCAGACTCTTGGAGCGCTGCCAGTACAAGGCCAATCATCGCAAGCAGTTGCTTCAGCATCTAATCAAGAAATTAGAGCACTAGAGTCCGCTAAAGTTGCTGCAATTCAAGTCAGTCCTGCAACACTGTTTTCTCGTTTGGCAGTTCAAGACGCGCAAGATCGGCCTGCTAGAGCATCTGGGTTTAATGAGTTCAAACCATGGGGGCCCGGATCATTTGTCTCCTCTAGTCGAACCTCTGATTCGTCCGTTACCAGTAATGCCAAGGATGTCTCTGCAGGTTCAGGGGCTTCCACCATGCCGCCACTTGCTACGATTGTTCAGGCAGCACCGGTTGAGATCAAACTCAACCAATGGACCGATCCCGTCAGAACAACACCGATGGCTGCAGAGATTCAAGTGGCACCCACGGTAGTAACAGAACGTGAAATTTTGCGTGAAGAGCACGCAGTTTTTAAAACCAATCAGCCTGACATAGTGCCAGACCTGCAAACCTACACACCTACGGGCGCAGACAATACCTTTACATTACCCTCCGCCGAAGGAGCCGTTCCTATGGAAACTTATGTGGCGGAACAAGTTACCTACTGGATTAACCAAAACGTTCATAATGCTGAATTGAAGCTGGAAGGAATTGGAATCGATCCTGTGCAAGTGAATATTACAATGCAGGGCAATGAAGCATTTGTAACATTCACAACTGACGAGCAGCAAGCCCGTGAAGCGCTTGAAAATGCACGCCAACAATTGCAAGATATGCTGCAAAGTCAGGGTGTGATTTTGTCTGGTTTATCGGTCGGTAGCAATAGTGCAGGAAATTCCGGTTCGCAATCGCAAGATCGCAACCCCCGCCAAGGAAATAAACAAACCGTAGTTGCGTCCGTAGAGCCTCAAATGCAAGAGAATAGGCCTAGAGCAGGGCGGACATCAGGCAGCACACTTGACCTTTTTGTGTAAACGATCCCAGAATGTGCAATAAAGGCTGTGGTTTCGGTTTTATGAGGTTAATTTGCGCTTTATTCTGACTCCACATCGCAAATAATACACAAACCGAGTTAAATTAAGGAAATTACAGTGTCTGCCAAACCAGAAGCAGCCGCAGGTGGTGATAAAGCACCTGCAAAAAGTAAAAAGATGTTAATCATCATTATTGCCGCCGTAGTCATCTTGGCTTTGGGCGGCGGAGGTGCTTTCTTCTACATTAGTAAACAACGGGCTTCAGAAGACGAAGAACCTGCCAAGGTGGTGCATCACGACCCGAAAACACCGCCTGTCTATTTACCCATGGATATCATGGTGGTAAACCTTGGTGATCCAGGCGGAGACCGTGTTGCCCAGGTGGGTGTTACGCTTGAAGTGCGTGATGCAAAAGCGTCAGATACTGTTAAGGCCTTTCTTCCAACCATTCGTAGTGGCATTTTGATGCAGGTTTCACAGCGCACAGCTGACGAGCTTTTGACTTCTGTTGGCAAGGAAAAGCTGGTAAAGTCAATTCTCAAGGAGGCATCCATTCCTTTTGGCGGTAGCCACGATGATGAAGATGAAGAAGAGCTGACAGAGGAGGAGGAAGCCGCCAAGAAAAAGAAGAAAAAAGGGAAAAAAGCGCCACCACCACCCGAGTATCCTGTTATCGGTGTGCACTTTTCGAGTTTTATTGTTCAGTAACGGTACCAGCACTTAATGGGGTAGAAAGCTATGTCTGAATCATTTCTTTCCCAGGAAGAGGTCGATGCTCTTCTAGAAGGGGTTACCGGCGAAAGCCAAAAACTCATCGATGATGTCCCTGAGGATGGAGAGGTTCGTGCCTATAACATTTCCAGTCAGGAGCGGATTGTTCGTGGGCGTATGCCCACGATGGAAATTGTTAACGAACGCTTTGCGCGTAATCTGCGCATTGGTCTTTTTAACTTTATTCGCCGTAGTCCTGAAATTTCAGTAGGACCGGTAGCTGTACAGCGTTACAGTGCATTTTTGCGCGAGTTGGCAGTACCCACCAACTTCAATATTGTCGCCATTCGTCCGCTGCGTGGTAGCGGTTTGATTGTTTGCGAACCTGCGCTGGTTTTTGGTGTTATTGACACTTTATACGGGGGTATCGGCAAGTTTCAAACCCGTATCGAGGGCCGTGATTTTTCCGCAACCGAGCAGCGCGTGATCAATCGTTTGGTAGATGTTATAACCACCGAATACAAAAAAGCCTGGAGAGGAATTTATCCACTGGAGTTAGAGTACCAGCGCTCTGAAATGCAGCCGCAGTTTGCCAATATCGCCACTCCTAGTGAGATTGTTATTTCCACATCGTTCCATCTGGAAATTGGTGACATCACGGGCGCCATTCATTTCAGCTTTCCTTATTCCACGTTGGAACCCATACGAGATGTACTTTATTCATCCACGCAGGGCGACTCCATGGAGGTGGATCGGCGCTGGATTAATTTGTTAACCCGAGAAATTCAGGCCGCTGAAGTCACTTTGGTGGCAGAATTGGCAAAAGCAAATGCAACCATAGAGCAACTACTGCAAATGAAAAAGGGCGACTTCATCGAACTCAATCGGGAGCCTAAAATCAAGGCTACCATTGATGGAGTGCCAATTTTTGAGTGCAACTATGGTACGCACAATTCAAAATATGCTATTCGTATCGATAAGTCGTTACGACACGACGACAACTGGATAGGAGATTCAAAAAATGGCATCTGAAAATGACAATGCAGACGATGGAATGGCCGACTGGGCTGAGGCGCTGCTCGAGCAACGAACCACAGACTCGTCTTCCATGGGGTCAGACCTTTTTGCTTCTGAAGTTCCCAAGCCATTTTCCTCCATGTCGGGTGGCGGGGAAGCCCCAATTAATGACATCAATATGGTGCTGGATATTCCTGTCCAGTTATCTGTTGAGCTAGGTCGTACCAAGGTACCAATCAAACATATTCTCCAGCTAGGTCAAGGCTCCGTGGTTGAATTGGATGCGATGGCTGGTGAGCCCATGGATGTTTTGGTTAACGGTTACCTCATAGCCCAAGGCGAGGTGGTAGTGGTGAATGACAAATTTGGTATCCGTCTCACTGACGTGGTTACTCCCTCTGAGCGTTTGCGTCGCATTAGTAAAAATTAACCCTCGCCTGGTAGCATGACGCAATCTCTTATTTCTGTGGGTATTTTTCTTGCGATACTGGCTTGTTTGCCATGGGCAGTTAAGTGGTTGCAAAAAAGAAACGGATCCCATAGTGCGCATCCCGTCGGACAATCCAAACTAATTTCAGTGGTGGCTGTGGGGCCGCACCAAAAAGTCGTCACTCTGGAAGTTGGCCCTGAAGGCTCGCGTCACTGGCTAACGCTTGGTGTTACCCCGCAAAACATCACTTTGCTTCACACCGATCCACTAGTCCGATCGGGTGTCAGCTTCCCGACGGTTCGTTCTTGATTTATCAATGCTTAAAGGTTGATCTAATGGCTTTCAAGCGTTTTGCTCAGTGTTTGGCTGGTGTTGCTTTATTGCTATGGCATGTGGTGGGTACTGCCCAAACCGGAGGCCAGTTACCTTTGATGGTGGGGTCTGGCGAGTCCGGCCTAACCTTTTCGGTACCCATCCAGACGTTGCTGTTTTTTACATCACTGTCTTTTCTTCCTGCCGCCTTATTGATGATGACCGGTTTTACCCGTATTGTTATCGTCCTTTCTTTGCTCAGACAGGCGTTGGGCACCCAGTCTGCCCCACCCAATCAGGTCATCATTGGATTGTCGTTATTTCTCACATTTTTTGTTATGGGGCCCACATTCGACAAAATCTATGTAGATGCGTACGAGCCATATTCCAGAGGAGCCCTGAGTTTTGAAAATGCACTGGCAAAAGCCGAAGTTCCTGCGCGAGCCTTCATGGTCAAGCAAACCCGTGAATCCGACTTTTCCTTATTTGCCAAATTGGCCAACCTGCCGCTTGATGTTAAAGCGGACACGGCTCCGATTCGCGTTTTAGTTCCTGCATTTGTCATAAGTGAATTAAAAACCGCGTTTCAAATTGGTTTCATGATTTTTATACCGTTTTTGGTTATAGATATTATTGTCTCGAGTGTTTTAATGTCACTTGGTATGATGATGTTGTCTCCAGTACTGGTGTCCTTGCCCTTTAAATTGATGTTGTTTGTTTTGGCAGATGGTTGGAACCTTTTAATTGGATCTTTGGCCTCCAGTTTTGCCACCTAAATTAAGGCGTACGATCATGAATGCTCAAATGGTGTTAACAATTGGTCAAGAAGCATTATTCATGCTTCTCATGATCTCATCACCCGTTTTGGCAGCGGCTTTAATTGTGGGTTTGTTGGTCAGTCTTTTTCAGGCTGTTACCCAAATACACGAGGCTACACTCGCTTTTGTACCCAAACTCATCGCATGCATTGCCGTATTTGCTATTGCAGGCCCTTGGATGCTCACCATGCTCATCGACTACATCCGTCGCACCATCATTGCAATCCCTTCGGCTATTGTTTAGGCGGGTTGCAGTGTGATTTCCATCTCCGAGGCACAACTGGCTGCTTGGTTATCGCCTGTTTTCTGGCCGTTTCTGCGTGTGTTGGCCATGTTTACCGCCGCTCCGGTTTTTTCCTCGCGTGTTTTTCCGGCACGAGCCCGGATTGCTTTCGCTTTTTTTGTGTCGCTAGGTTGTCAAGCCGCCTTGCCAGACATGCCCATTATCGGGCTCAATAGCCCCGGTGCGCTGGGTGCCGTAGTGCAGCAAGTTGCGGTTGGTCTGGCCATGGGATTTGCTATCCGGGTGGTTTTTGCTTCGGTTGAGCTGGCGGGTGAGGTTATCGGTTTCCAGATGGGGCTCAATTTCGCAGCATTTTTTGATCCAGCGTTGAACTCCCAATCAAGCGCGGTAGCGCGTTTTTTCGGCCAAATTACTATATTGATGTTTGTAGTGCTAAATGGCCCTATATTGGTTCTAATGGCTGTCATTAAAAGTTTCGAGACATTCCCCTTGGGCGAAAACTTTTTGGACGGTATTGTTCGTATGCAGCTATACAAAATGGGCACCGATTTATTTGCGAGTGCTCTCTGGATTGCCCTGCCCATGTTGGGCATGGTCATGTTTGCTAACATGGCGCTCGGAATTATCTCCAGAGTCGCACCGCAAATGGGCATTTTTTCAATAGGATTTCCCATTACACTGACAGTCGGGCTGATCGGCATAGCATTTACCCTGCCAATGTTAGATCAACCATTCGTGGCATTAATGGAGCGCGCTATCGCCATTTTTGGCCGGAAATAAAGGCCCTAGAATCTCAAACCAGAGCGTTTCGAATGGCGTAAACTGTCAACTCTGCGTTGTTGGTTAGCTTTAATTTTTCTAACAACCGTGAGCGATAAACACTCACTGTTTTGGGGCTTAACATCAATTCTTCTGCAATATCTGACAATCGCTTGCCCGATGCAATTTTGAGCAGAGTTTGCAATTCGCGCTCTGACAAACTGGCATGCAAAGCTTCTGTGTTGGGCGAAGCTAAATTTTCCACTAGCATTTGCGAAACTTCAGGAGTCACGTATTTACGTCCAAGCGCAACGGTGCGAACCGCTTTAATCAAATCTGCGGGGTCACCTGCTTTGTTTAAATACCCTTGGGCGCCAGCGCGCAGGCAGCGAATGGCATACTGGTCTTCAGGAAACATAGAAACCACCAGCACCTTGATCGGTGATTCTGCTTCGCGCAAGCTGGCCAGAACATCCAGTCCGCCTCGCCCTGGTAAATTTAAGTCCAATACCAGAACATCACAATCAGCTTTGCGTAAAACCTCTTTCACTTCGGCGTAGCTCGCAGCTTCTCCAACCACTTGAATATCTACCGCCTCAGCCAAAGTATCCTTGATACCGCGTCGAACCATGGCATGGTCATCGCACAAAACCACCCTAATCATTGAAACCTCTCTTTGTCATCAAAGCTTGTATCGTCAGACATTGGTACCGACAAAATGATGGATGTTCCATGTCCCTCGCGCGAGCTTACATCCAGCCAGCCACCTACCGTTTTGGCACGTTCATTCAACCCACGAATCCCAAATGATTGCGGTTTCCGGAGCTCTTCCTCAGCAATGCCTTTGCCATTGTCGGAAATTTCAACCGTAAGAAAACCTTCGGCATCCGACATCTCAATTTTTACCAAGCTGCAGTCGGCATATTTTGAAATATTAGTAAGTGCTTCCTGAACCGTCCTGTAAGCGGTCAATTGAACCGCTTTGGATGGCGCTACGCGCTCGTTATTCACGCTAAGCAGGGTTTTGATGCCGGTGCGTCTTTCAAAGCCTGCTGCAAGCCATTGCACCGCGGCAAATAGTCCTTGATCCAAAATGGAAGGTCGTAGACTCATCATGATGCGCTGGCTAGCCCCTATCGCGTGCTGAAGCATCTCGGATGCAGATTGCAGATGCGTCAAAATTCCGGCATCACTGGTATGTCTGGATATCCATGCAAGATCTAGATTGGTTGCTGCTAGCGAGCCACCAATATCATCATGAATTTCGCGTGCAATCGAGGCACGTTCCCGCTCTATGGCTTGCTGCAGGTAGTGTGCAAATTCGGTTATTCTTTTTTCGGAAATCGCGAGCTCTTTATCAGCAGCCTCTTTGGCAAGACGTGCACTGTGGACTTCTATGGCGCGTTGAATGACACGCAGCAGGCTTTCCAGATTGTCCTTGTGCAAATAGTCGCTGATACCTTGTTGTATTGCAGCAACTGCAGCAGTTTCACCAATAGCTCCAGATAGGAGAATAAATGGGGGAGGGTGGTCGTTGGCCGAAGTCACTTCAGCCCATGCATCCAGTGCGGTAAATCCGGATAATCTGAAATCGGCCAAAATCACATCAAAAGTATGCGAACGTACTAAATTACTGAAATCTTCAAGGGATTCAACGCGCTGAATGACAAAAGAGACTCCCGCCTTTTTCAAAGCACGGCACGTTAGCTGGTGATCCAGTGCAGAATCTTCTAAATGAAGTATGTTTATAGGGTTTGTCTCCGTGGCAAGATCAACATTTGGCGCTATCATGGTGGTAATTATGGTCCCGTATGGCACTGTTAGGCAACTAGTACTGGGTAATCTTTGTAAAAAGCCCGGTTTAGTTTCCAAAACATCAGATTCCTGATAATCTATACGCACTACAATTACACAACCGATTAAATTAGAAGTACCATTGACCAAATGAGCGGTTTATAGGAAAAATGACAATGGAACCATCGTTGACAAAGCCTGCTGTACCGGCTGTGCAACTGCCTGTCATGCTTGTTGCTGAGGTGCAGGACTCGTTGCTTGTTGTCGTCCATGACTTAACACGTTTGGATGGCTTGCTGGCTCACACCATGGAGAACCTGATGGAGCGCTTCACCAGTGCCAGTGCAAATCTGGCTGCGCCTTCATTAGTTGACTCTAAAGAACTCGAAGTAGTACGAAATACTCTGCGTGCTGCAGTTACTGAACTGCAGTTCCAAGACATGGCCTCACAGCTTATTATTCATACTTCAAAAATTCTGCAGGGGTGTGCTTATCGTTTAGCTTCCGAATCCATGGGTTTGGAAGACGGAGAAGCATTGCCCTTTGTTGAAGAGGTGCCTGAGCGCCCCAACCCCGTGACGCAAGACGAGATGGATGCTGGATCCGTCGAACTTTTCTAATTTTTACAACTTTATTTACTGATTTTGCCGGAGTTCCAAATGCCTTTAATTCTTGCTGTTGATGATTCACCGTCTATGCGCAAAATGGTGTCTTTTACACTCACTGGTGCTGGTTACCAAGTGGTAGAAGCGGTGGATGGGCAGGATGCGTATGAAAAAGCGCAGAATCAATCCTTTGATCTCGTTCTCACTGATCAAAACATGCCCCGTTTAGATGGCTTGGGATTAACACGTAAACTACGTGACCATCCCCAGTTTAAATCCACCCCCATATTGATGCTCACCACGGAGTCGAGCGATCTCATGAAGCAGGCTGGACGTGCCGCTGGTGCGACAGGCTGGCTGGTAAAACCATTCGACCCTTCACGTCTATTGGATGTTATCAAGAAAGTAATCCGTTAATTGGTCTTTAAATGACTACTTGGATTACGACATTAGGAGACCTGAATGGCTGAGACGCATCAAGACAGCGGTGGCGGTGACTTTGACTTAAGTCAGTTCTACCAAATCTTTTTTGAGGAGGCAGGTGAAAATCTGGATCAGATGGAGCACATGCTCCTGAATCTGAACCTTGAAACTGCAGACGATGAAGAATTAAACGGAATTTTCCGTTGTGCTCACTCTGTCAAAGGGGGGGCTGCCACCTTTGGATTCAGCGATGTCGCTGAGCTGACCCACCAAATGGAGTCATTGCTGGACCGCTTGCGTAGGCATGAGTTAAGTCCCAATTCAGCAATGGTCGATGTATTGCTGGAATCTGCGGATGCATCGCGTGGTTTGCTTGCACGGCATCAGGCGGGCAACGTAGGAGAGATTATTCCTACTGGTGATTTAGTTCGTCGCATCAGTGAGTTGGCCGCTGGTAAAGCCGTGGTTGCAGCTAAGCCACCAGCCCCACAACCTGCTGCACCAGCTCAGGTAGTTGCAGCTCCTGCTCCTGCTCCGGCACCTGTTGCTAAAAATGCGGCTGGTGGCAAAACATCCAGAACACTTGAAATTACAGTCGGTCCCTCGGATCGTCCAGAAAACGCAGATGCTATCAGTGAGTTGTTTCGAGATATTCCAGGCTTGGGTGAAATCAGTACGCTTAAGTCTTCACGGGCCGATACGCGTTTATTTTCGGTT